>CAZUUK010000007.1:26865-32267 GCA_964622675.1 uncultured Planctomycetota bacterium
TTCTCGGCCACGTATGCATGTCCGTCGGCGTTGTAGTGAGCGCCGTCAACTGTCTTCGTCGGCGCCCATTCCGGGTCCAGCGGCAGTTCGATCATGTAATCGAAGACGCCGAGCTGCTTGAAGCGCTCATTCTCGCGCTGATCGGCCTCGAAATCGCCCAGGTTAATCGTTATGTAGACGACTTTCTTGGCGTACTTCCTTATCGTCTCGAACGTGTACTTTTCGAGCTTCGAGCCGCGCACTTCGTAGTCTCGCTCTTTGAGATCATCGACAAATCGCTCCTCGATATCGCCTCCCGCGACCCTCCCCTCCATCCTCTTCTTGTTCTCCTCCGGCCGGTAGTACTCATCGTAACCGCATTGGATAATGAGAACATCGTAGACCTTGTCCTCGCGAATCAGATAGGGCGGGATCTCGGAGAGCGTCTGCAGCCTTCTCCATCCCGTCGCGGACGAAAGCTTCACGCCCTCGATTTTCGATACTGCAACCGGCCACAACTTGTCGTATGGGAGGACGCCGCCTTCCTTCAGCTTGATGTCCTGTTTCATCATCACCGGCCCCGGCGCTCCGCGCGAGTCCGTCACAACGGCGATCTCCAGAGCATCACGTTCCGCCGCCGCACCTACTGCTGCCAAGACTGCGATGCCTAACGCCACACAAAGACCTCTCGCGAACAGCCTTCTCATCTTAGATCCCTCCGTTCCGTAGTGCCAAATTGCAACTCGGTGCCTACGCCTGAAATCGCCGAGGGCCGCGGCCTAATTTAGCCCGGCCGGCAAGCTGTGTCAATATTGCCGTGCCTACTTGCGTACTACCAGGACAGGAGGCCTCATCAGGCCGCACGGGACGAGCCGGTAGGCGTCCGTCCATTGCTTTCCCGTGGTCTCGTAGTGGCCGGGTGCGATCTGGCGCGGGAGCTTCTCCGCGAGATGCAGCGGCCCGTGCGAATTTCTGCGGTGGCCGATCACTTCGATGCACAAGTGAACCCCGTGGCGCTCCAGGAACTGCGTTATCTCCACTTCGTTGGGCTCCCAGGCGATTACGCCGGCCGTCTTACCGTTCACTCGCACGCGCACAGCGACGCCTTCGTATGCCGGGATCTGCACGAACAATCGCTCGCCTTTCCTCAGGTTGGGCCGGATCCTGCAGAGATAGCTCACCGAGCCCGAGTAAAAGGCCAGTCCCTGTTTCACCCAATCGTCTAACTTGAGCGTCGTGGGGAGGCGAGTGATGGTTACGTCCGTTCCCTTGACGACGGTTCCGAACGTTCCCAACAGGTACACAGCCTCCAGACCCGGGTGCGATTCGTCGTAGTCGCAGCGCAGCCTTATTTCGTTCCTACCTTCGTGCAGAAGCGACGCATCAAAACGAATCTTGCGCAGCGAGCGGTCCGTCCACCAGCCGCAGTCCGAGTCCATGGTCAGCGTCTCGTCGTTCACGGTCGCATTCAAGCGCGCAGGCTGTTCGAGCGCGAGGTAAAGGTCGCCCGAGGGCAAATCCTTCACGTCGAAGTCGTAAGAGAGTTCGATCGTTAATCTCGCGGTTCTTCTGTGCCTCTTCCTAGCCCACGGCTGCATCGCTCTGTCGCTGCGAGGGGGGATACCCAGTGCATTCCGCACGGCTCTGTCTACGCGCAGGATTTCTTCCGGACCACACCAGCGGCCGCGACTGATCCTGTAGCGCGGACGGTCGAGCACCAGATCATTGATCTCCGAGAGCGCGATCTCCCATTTCCCCTTTCTGAGGACGCGCCTTCGGACATCTGTCAGGGCCTGCCGCCTCGGAAGTTTCAGAGCTATTCTCCTCTTTGGGATGACAAACAGTCGGCTGCCGATAACGGTCAGCTTGGTGCGTATTTCCCACCCGTCGCGGCGGCGTTTCGCATCGGCCGCGAAGACTTCGCCCGTGTCCGGGTCGAATTCCAGCGGCGCTCCCGCGCACTCCGCAAAGCCGCGGATGCGCACGTCCGAAAACGACGCCTTTCGATATCGGACGTGAATATCGTCCATCGTGCCGCGCGTGCGCCTCACGAAGTCGTACCCGACATTGCACACGAACAGGTAAAACGCGTCTTTGTCCTCTTTGAGAAGGTGGAGGGTGGGGACGATCTGACGCCCGTCGCCAGCGGCGATCGAAACCCTACGGCAGGTTGACTCGACCGCTCTGACGAGCGCCCTCCCCTTTGCCGGGGTCCTCGCGCACTTCTCGGCGAACTCGATCGCCTCCGTGGACTGTGAGCCATCCACGTATTGGCAGATGCCGCCGGCGAAGACCACCGTCCCGCCGGCCTTCTGGAATTTTTTGAGCAGCGCGAGCGTGGAACTACGCATCGTCAAAAGCGGCGGCACAACCACCGCCCTGTAGGCGGCGCGAGATACCTTAAGTTCCGCGCGTCCGCTCCTCCTGACTATCTTTCCGTGCCGCGCCAGAATGTCTTCGTCACCGTAGTCGAAGTCGATATTCTCAGCCAGAAGCGTATCCCGAAGCTCGACAAGCATCGAGTCGTACGCCTTTACCTCCGGGGAATTATCGCGGCCGTCAAGCCAGCCCTTTTTGCAGAGCGCCCACATGCTCTCGACCGGATGCATGACGAGCAGATCCCGGACATCCGCACCGCGTGTCATCACGGTGTGAATCCGGGCGAAGTAATCCTCAACCTTCGGGTAAAGCTCCCACCAGGGCGACTGGTAGAAGATGCTGGCTGGACGGTCGCGCTTGCGCTGGCCTTCCATCGAGTACCACGAAAGGTGATGGCAGCGCAGATTGATCCCGAGCGCCGTCTGCCAGTCGCCGAGCGCCTTATGACCGGAAAAGGGGAAGTCCCAGCCCGTTCGCGAATACATTTCGCTCAGTCGCCACTTCCTGCCGAACTGCCGCGCTGCCGATGCGACCTGCTTCGCCGTGTCGTATTCTCGTCTCAACTGGGTCAGAAGGTCCATGCCGGGAACGTGCATGTGCTCCAGAAATCGCATCAAGCTCCCGGTGCTGCGCGTTATGCTCGAGAGTAACTCCTCCGACAGCGCGTGGCCCGTGAGAAGCAGTTTGTTCTTCTCGCACCATTCAGCGACCTGCCTCACGAACGCCTCTACGAACATGTGCGTCACGCAATCGTGGTAGTGCAGCCGCGCAGGTGTGACCGGCGTTCCATCCACGTCGAAGTAAAGCTCGACCAGGTGCGGGATTATGTCGTAGCCGTACCGCTTCTTGAAGACCTGTGGCAGTTTTGAAGTCCACGGAAGCGCATTCGCCAGGGTCCAGGACTCGACCGGATAGAAGTTCGGCTCGTCGGTGAAAATCCCTGGAACGGTTCTGCCAAGGTGCCGACCGAAGCGTTTGCGGTAGGCCTCGTGGGTGACTCTGATGAATTCTCGAACCGCTTCCGGGTTGAGCGTGTCCAGATACGTCTGGCCGTTGTACCAGGTGCTGCCTTTCGCCAATTTGGTGTGGAAGGTCAACAGCGATTCCGCATTCGACAGCTTTTCAGGAAGCTCTTTCCTGTGCAAGCGTCTTATGCCGGTTGCCTTTGCCCCATCAACCTTCGCAGTGAACGCGGCAACCGTGTCCCTCGACCATTGGAAGCCGGCCGCGTTTCTCCGCTCCTCCATTATCAGGTGCCGTATTCGGTATGTGCGATTCCGGGTTGCCAGTCCACCGGCTGCGCCTGAAGGCCAGCGATCCTCGTCGTACAGCCACGCCTCCATGCCGAGCTTTTCCGCCTCGCGTATGGAGGCGCGAATGCACTCAAACCATTCATGCGACAGATACGGCGTCTCCAGCCCGACGCGGGAGTGCATGAAGAAGCCCCCGAGCCCCATCCTGTGCATGATGCGCACCTGGCGGCGTAGTTCCTCCGGATCGAGCTTTGCGTTCCACGCCCAGAAAGGCTTGCCGCGATACTTGCTCGGCGGATTGGCGAATTCCTTCAACAGTGTCTCGTCCATAAGCTCCCTTGCCCTCTCATATTTCCGGCCGGTGGATTGAAGCCCGTGAAGAGTCCGAGCGACGAGATTGTACGCTAGTATATTGCGATTCGGCGCAAAGCACAGCCCTCGAGGAGCTCACGGCCTTATTTCTTTTGACGGGGTTCCGGCATGGCATGTAGAATGGGCCTCCCGTTTCTCCATCAGGATGCTTATGAAGAGCCTAAAGCCTAGTCTGCTTCTCATCACCACCGATCAGCACAACGCGTTCGTTCTAGGCTGCGCAGGTAACCCGGTCGTCAAAACGCCGCATCTGGACCGGCTTGCGTCGGGAGGCGTGTCGTTCAGCGCCGCATATACCCAAACCCCCGTGTGTACCCCTGCGCGGACCACCATATTCACAGGGCAATATGCCTGGCATCATGGTGTCGTCTACAACATCAATATCAATGAAGGCAAAGCTGATGCGCCCCATTGGACCGGGTTGCCCGCGGATGCGGCGGCCTTCCCGGAGAGCCTTGCCGGAGCCGGCTACGAGACGGCTTTCTTCGGGAAGCTCCACACCGTCCAGTCGGGCGACAAAAACTTTGGCTTCCAGACGCTGAAGCTCGCCGAGGGCAAAGGACAATTCATTTCGTACGGCGGCGAGCCTGATGATTACCGCCAATACCTCCGCAGTAAGGGCTACTCGGATGCGGATTGGAGAACATGGGAGCTTCCGGAATACTCGAAGAACGGCTGCGTGACGAGCCCTTTGCCCGCCGAGGATTACATTGACACCTGGACGGCGACGGAAGCCATCGCGTATCTGGACCGCGTCGCCGAGCCGTTTTTCTGCTGGGTCTCCTTCAGCGGACCGCACACACCATGGGATCCGCCGAGACCTTACGATCGCATGTACGATCGCGAAATGATTCCAATGCCCGCCCGTCGCAAAGGGGAACTCGAAGAGAAAAATCCCGACTGGGTGGATCTCCTGGCCAGGACTGTGCCCGCTATGCCGCGAGGTTCGGTTGACGCCGGCGCCCCCGGAGGTGTCGAGCGCGCGTACAACCGTTTTTCCGATCGGCGAATCCGGCGCATGCTTGCGGCTTATTACGGCCAGGTAACGCTGATTGACGAACAGGTGGGCCGCATTCTCGGCAGCCTGGAAAGGCGAGGGCTGCTCGATGGCACGCTTGTCATTTTCACCGCCGACCACGGCGATTACCTCGGAAACAACTGGGCCTTCTACAAATACGGCGCCTTCTACGACTCCCTTGCTCGCATACCGTTGATTGCCCGCTGGCCTGGCGGGGGCGTGACGAGGAGCCGGGGCAGAGACGAACTTGTGTCACTGATCGACGTCGCCCCGACCTTCCTCGATGCCGCCGGGGTTTCTGCGGCGCACCCTACGGACGGCTGCTCCCTCCTTCCTCTCCTCAGAGGAGAAAAGCCGGAGTGGCGCCGGGAACTTCTGCTGGACGCGGGAAAGGTAAGGGC
>CAZUUK010000007.1:32367-55800 GCA_964622675.1 uncultured Planctomycetota bacterium
GCGCACGGATACGCCGACCGGGACGGCAAATGCCTCTGCACCAACATGCAGATTCTCGATGCATCCCTGCCCTACCTCCGTGAACTGCACCTCAAGAACACCGACGCGCGATTCGAGGAGGTATTGGGCTTTTCGCCGGCCGAGCGGGAGAAGGGCATCGTTGAGATACAGCAAGTCCGCGATCATCTACTGGCCAACGCCCCGCGGCTTCCGACAGCGAAGCTCATCGGTTATCTCGAAATCACCGGGCCGAAGACGGGCCGCGATTACAGCGATTGGAAGCTGGAAGAGCAGCTACGCGGCTCCCTGCGTTATCTCCGCGAGACTTTCACCGTCGCCGAGGAAGTTGCCGGAGAGCCCTCGGCCCCGCCTGTCACTGAAGTGGCCCGGCGTGCCTCTTCCGTACCAACGAGCCATGTCCAAATTGCGGCCTCGATCATGTGCTGCGATCTTTGCCATCTTGAGGAAAGCGTTCGGCGCCTGGAAGCTGGGGCCGTTGACTGCCTCCACTTCGACATCATGGATGGGCGCTTCACGCCCAATATGCCGCTCGGGCTGGAAATGATGCGGCAGTTGCGCCCCCTGACCGCCCTCCCTTTTGACGTTCACCTGATGGTACAGGATAACGACTTCTTCGTTCGGGAAATGCTTGACCTAGGCGTGGAGCAAATATCGGTCCACGCCGAGTCGGCCCTCCATCTTCACCGCACCCTCGGGACGATCAAAGCCGCCGGCGCGTGCCCCGGTGTGGCCCTTAATCCCGGAACTTCCCTTTCTCACTTGGAGTACGCCCTCGATCGCCTCGACTTTGTTCTGATCATGACGGTCAATCCCGGATTCGCCGGCCAGGAGATCGTCCCGTCCGGCATCGGGAAGATCGCACGCTGCCGCGATTTCCTGGAGCGGCGCGGCAGGAAACACATCGCCATACAGGTGGACGGGAACGTAAGCTTCGCTAACATCCCTCACATGATCGCGGCCGGCGCCGACATTATGGTGGCAGGCTCCAGCAGTCTGTTCCACGAGGACGGGAGCCTGGGGGAAAACCTGCGCAAGATCCGCGAGGCCATTGCTGAGGGCCTCAAAATGCGGCGGGAAGGAGCTGGTGCCTCCGATGGAGTCGCATAGGCTTCGGACGACTCAGGGGAAAGCCATAAGGAAAGAGAGATGAACCCCGGCAAGGCCCCGGATGCTCGCATGAAAGCCCTGGTGCTTCACGGCGTCGGCGACGCGAGGCTGGAGAGCGTTCGCAAACCGGCGCCCGGGGCAGATGAAGTTCTGGTACGCGTGGGGCTTTGCGGAGTTTGCGGCTCGGACATTCCGCGCATATTTGAAAAAGGGACGTATCGCTTCCCATTGATCTGCGGCCACGAGTTCGCTGGCACGGTAGAGGGATGCGGCGAAGATGTGACTGCCTTCGCGGCGGGCAACCGAGTGACCGTTTTTCCGCTGCTTTGGTGCGGCAAGTGTCCTGCCTGCGAAAAGGGGCTATACGCCCAGTGCTCGGACTATGATTACCTCGGCTCACGGCGGGACGGTGCGTTCGCCGAATACGTTGTCGCGCCGGCGCGCAACCTGATCGTAATTCCAGAGGGCGTCTCGCTCGAAGAGGCCGCCATGACGGAACCCGCAGCCGTGGCTCTCCACGCCCTGCGGCGTGCAGGCGGCTCACTGGAAGGAGAGACGGTCGCAATCTTCGGCGCCGGGACGATTGGCCTTATTGCAGCCCAGTGGGCGCGGATCAGCGGCGCCGGCCGCGTCCTTCTCTTTGACATCGTTCCTGAAAAGCTCGAGCTGGCACGGAGTGTCGGCTTCGATTTAGTCTTCGAATCCACCACGCGTGACCCCGTTGAAGTGATCGAAGAAGTCTCCGGCGGTCAGGGGGCGCATTTGTGCCTCGAAGCCGCCGGTGTGCCCGCCACCGTGACCCAGGCTCTGGCCTCTGCCGGACGAGGTGGGAGGGTGGTCCTCTTGGGCAATCCCACCGCCGACGTGACATTGCCCGCCACACTCATCTCCCAGGCCATGCGCCGGGAGATCAGCGTTCTTGGGACATGGAACTCCAGCTACACGATCTCCGGGAGCGGCGATGACTGGCATACGGCTCTGGCGGCCATGGATGCCGGCAAACTGCAAGTGCGGCCGCTTGTGACGCACAAGGTCTCGCTCGATCAGGCCCCGGAAGCGCTTGAAATGATGCGAACCAAGAAGGAGTTCTTCGGCAAGGTGCTCGTGAATCCTTAGGAGGGATGCGGCGCCACCTGTAACGATGTGACGCCGCTGCGCGGACGTCGTGAAGCGTTACGATCAGATGCAACAGCGCGCAGGGAGTTCGAGTAGTGAAAGCAGCGGTAATGGAAGGCCTGGGTCGGCTTGTTCTTAAGGAAGTTCCCGAGCCGGAAATTGACGACTACTCGGCGCTGATGCGCATCGAGTCGGTGAGTCTCTGCGGCTCGGACCTGCGGATTCTGAAGCACGGCAATCCGCGCGTCAAGCCGCCCGCGATTATTGGGCACGAAACGGCTGGAGTCGTGCTGAAGGCTGGAAACAAGGTAACCCGCGTCAAGGAGGGAGACCGGGTCGCCATCGGCGCGGACGTCCCGTGCGGCCGATGCCGCTGGTGCCGAAGTGGCCTCGGAAACAACTGCGCCATTAACTATGCCGTCGGCTATCAGATCCCGGGAGCTTTTTCCCAGTACATGAAGCTGCCTCAAATATTGCTGGACGAAGGGCCGGTCACCTCGATTCCCGACAGCCTGAGCTTTGATGTGGCCGCACTCGCTGAGCCGCTGGCCTGCGCCATCAACGGCCTCGAACTTGTCAACATGTCGCTTGGGAAGACCGTTGTGATAATCGGGCTGGGGCCCATCGGCTGCATGATGATTGACCTGGCTCGCGTCATGGGTGCTACGAAGGTCATCGCGGCGCAGCGCAGTCGGCGGCGGCTGGATTTCGCGAGGGTTTTTGAGGCGGATGTCTACATCAACTCCTCTGAAGAAGACTTGGTCGAACGCTGCAGGGAGGAGACGGCTGGTGAAGGGCCGGATATCGTCCTGACCACCTGCGGTTCCGTCGAACCGCATGAGCAGGCCGTCGAAATGGTCGCGCATCGCGGCTACGTGAACCTCTTCGGCGGACTGCCTAAGGATGCGCGCCCCATGACCGTCTATTCCAACACCATCCACTACAAGGAGTGCTTTGTGACCGGCTCCCACGGAAGCGTGCCGCGCCAGCACGAACTAGCGGTGGAGCTTCTCGACAAAGGCGTGGTTCGCGGCGAGCCGCTCATCACCCATCGTTTTCCCATGAGCCAGATCCACGACGCTTTCGCAGTCATGGAAAGCCGTCAGGGAATGAAGGTGATTGTGCACCCTCAGGAATGACGAAAGGAGCCCATCGTGAAGAAGTCTTTGCTTGGATCCTCCGTTCTGGGAGCTCTGCTGCTTCTAGCATGTTCTGCGGTCGCGATGGAGACAAAACCAGCGCTCTCATTCGAATTCAACGACGCAGCTTCGGTGAAGCAATGGGAGCGGAGCCATAGTCTCGCCGATGTTCGATACGAAGACGGTGCTCTCGCGGTCACTCTGGCCGGAAATGATCCCTATATATACGCTCCCGCGATAGAGATCAAGGCGGAACACGCGAGGTACATCGAGATTGCGCTGGACGCCCCCGAGCAGACCTATGTGACGGCCTACTTCATAACCGCCGAGGACGGCAAATGGGGAGGCGACAAGCGCGTGAGTCTCGGCATCACGGGAAGGGACGGCAGCTCCCTCCTGCGATTCGACACCAGGCTCCACACCCTCTGGAAAGGAACTATCACGGGTTTCAGACTGGACCTGGACAGCGGCGGCCATCCGTCCGCCCAGATAAAGGTTGACTACATCAGGTTTCTCAGCCGCGAGCGCGAGCTGCATGCATTCGCTGCCTGCGCGAGTAAGAGGGTCCTCGCCGCCAGCGAAATCTTCGACTACCGCGTCCTTCTCAAGAACGTGGGCAGCTACGTCTTTGAGAAGCCCACGGCGACGCTCAAATTGCCGGAAGGTTTGAGGCTTGTCGAAGGTGAGCGGCGGGTAGAGTGGGGAGAACTCCCTGTCGCCGGTGAGAAGGAGCTCCTGTGGCGGGTGACTGCGGCGAAGCCCGGTCTATACTCGGTCGGCCTCGGCGTGGCCGGGCAGGCGGCCCGGAATTTTCAATACTCGTTCGACCTGCCTGTATTCGAGGTGAGCGGGAAGTCCTACGTGATCGGGAAGCAGCACCTATCGCTTGAACTGCTTCCCAACAGCATCGGCTACGGTCCGATGAACATAAGGGCCGGCGGTGTCAACGCGCGCGCCGTTGCAGTAACCGACTCCTTCGGCGAGATCGTCTACGAAGACTCACACGGAGTGGTCGTGACCCAGAAATTGCTTCTGAGCGATATCCGGCGCGAAGGCGGCGCGGTGAAGATAAGCGGCCGGCCGAAGGCCTCAGACAGCGGTTGCTGGAACGCGGCAGTCTCGATCACTCTTGCTCCCGACGCGGACTCAGCCGAACTCAACCTCTCCCTTTCTTCCGATGAGGAGCGGAAGATCCTCGCGCTAATAGCTCCGGCGCTCTATGTAGGCGAGGGAACCACCGGCGTCCATAAGGAAGCTGCGCAATACCCCGGCATCGAGTACCTTGACAGGGACGAGCCGTCTTCCGACCCGCGCGATTTTGCTCCCGTCTATGCTGACAGGTCAATTCCGAAAATGAACGATGTCGCCATTCCGCTGATGGCTGTCCAGACGACCGAGGGCGTCGTTGGGCTGCTGTGGGACAATACCGCTGAATGGCTCCCCGGACGGAAAGGTTTGCGCGGCTGGTTCGAGTCACCCAGCAGAACCCACAAAGAGCAGAACCACCTGATGGCTCTCGTCATCCCTTCCAGCCGCCACGATTCGGAACCGAACGTTGTCCAGGCAACTCGCGCGCTCACGCTCAAGCCCGGCGAACGGATAAACGTGTCGTGTCGCATATACGCCTCGAGGCACGGCGATGCTTTGTCGGCCGTCGAGTCGTGGATAGCCCACTACGGTTTGCCGCCCCTTAAGAACACTGACGAGTACGCTCGCGCGTTTGAACTCTGCCGACATGCAATCCAGCATACGGTCTGGGTCCCTGAGAAACCGGGTTGGAGGCACGCGATGCGCGGAAAGGAATGGCCGCCGTCCACCTACGCGCACAATACCCTCGTGCTACTGCTTGATTCATCTCGCGAGAAAGATCCCGCGGTCGCTGCACGCCTCAAGGAGCAGGGCATGTTTGTCGCTGAGACTATCTTGAACAACCTCGACAAATACGGGGCGCATTACCGACTGCCATTCCACATGGGAGGGGTGCCTGGCTCGTTGGAGCGGCAGCGCGCGGCTGCGGAGGAGGCGATGAGACGCCAGCTCCCGGACGGCAGTTGGCCCTTCGTACCCCGCGATGAGAAAACCGCCGCACTCGGGGAAAAGGGTGAGACGGAGATCGGGATCTGCGCGAACCTCGGCATGCCGCTCATAACTTATGCTCGAATAGCCGGAGATGAGGACGCCGTCGCCGCATCGGTTAAAGCGCTGGATCGAATGTCCCAATTTCGGATACCTCGCGCGGCTCAAGTGTGGGAGATCACCGTGCACGCGCCTGACGTGGTAGGAGCGTCCAGAGGCGTCCGGTTCTTTACCGAAGGCTATCTTCTCACCGGCGAGGGGAAGTACCTGGAGGAGGCGGCTCGCTGGGCTCGTACCGGCCTCCCCTTCATCTACCTGTGGGACAACGGAGAGAACGCCTGCTTCCCCTACGCGTCCATTCCCGTTCTAGGTTCGACATTCTGGAGAAGAACCTGGGTCGGGCGGCCGGTCCAGTGGTGCGGGCTTGACTTCGCCAGGTGGCTCCTCTGGCTGGCGGAGTTCGACGATTCGCGCGATTGGAGGAGACTCTCCAACGGAATCCTCGAATCGGCTGCGCTCCAACTCCAGACCGAGGGCCCGTACAAGGGGCTGCTTCCCGATTTCTGGCTTTTCGAACCCGACGTAGGCGACGGGCCCATGATAGATCCGAGCGGGCTTCACATGGACCTGCTCACGTTGTTGGGCACAAAGCCGTACGTTTATACGCGGCTGGCGGAAGTGAATGAGAAAATCGTGCGTGTGAGTTCGGGCGCATACCTAGAAATGAAGCCTCGAATTGCGGACGGCAACAGCGTTCGATTCAGGCTCTCGGAACCCCTCTTCGGCAAGAGCCACATCTATATTGCGGGCGGAGGCGGACCCTCGCAGTTAGTGGTCGGAGGACGCAAGCTCCCTCGCGTTGATGACGTCGATGCCGCCGCCGAAGGCTGGACCGTCACGGACAAGGGAGCGGTCTACGCCAAGGTGCTGCACGAGGGGCCCGTGGACGTAGAGGTGGTGTATCCGTAGGCTGACTTCTTTCGAGAGGCGGCGCAAGCATGGCGCAATTTCGCTACGACACCAGCGGCGCCTGGCACAAGGGCAACACCCACATCCACAGCCTCGCCTCCGACGGCGCCAAGACCTTCGCAGAACTCGCAGAGATGTACGCGAACGCCGGTTACGATTTTCTCTTTCGTACAGATCACTGGGTGGCTTCCGACGCGGCAGCCGACACGGAAGACTATCCTCTCCTCTGGCTGGATGGGATCGAACTCGGCGGGCCCGACGGCGTCGGCTCCTCTTATCACGTGGTTTGCCTGGGCACCTTCACCGGGATCACCCGCGAGATGGAATTTGTCGAGGCGCTGGAGGCGGCGCGGGCGCAGGACGGCTTGCTCATCCTCGCCCATCCGCACTGGACCGGAAATTCCCTGGAAGACGCCCTTCGCTGGGACTTCCACGCCGTCGAAGTCTACAACCTCGCCTGCTGGTGGCTTAACGGCAAGGGTGACGGTTCCGTCCACTGGAACTGGATGCTGGAGCGCCTCCCCGGCACCCTGGCTTTCGCCGCGGACGACGCACATATTAAGCCCAAGAATCCCTGCTGGAACGGAGCATGGATTATGGTCAACGCCACTGAGGGTTCCCCGGAGGCGATATCTGCCGCAATTCGCTCAGGCAACTTCTACTCGAGTTGCGGCCCCGAATTCCACGCCATCGAATGCAATGCGTCAACGGTTTCCATAAGGACATCCCCTGTGCGATTCGTGCGCCTTGTCGGTCCTCGCAACCGTGGAAAGAGAATTGGTGCATTTGATGGAGCTCCTCTCACCGAAGCGACGATGGAAATTCCCGGCGACTGGGCGTATGCTTATCTCGAAATCGAGGATGCCAGGGGCCGCCGCGCGTGGACAAATCCCCTATCCGTTCCTGATCAGTAACTCCGCGGTCCCAGTGATATTTGTCGGACGAGAAGCATCGAAAATCCTCGTGACAGAAAGGAATCCCATGACAAAGTCCCACTCCTTCTTGTGGTTGGGACTCATCGCCATCCTCTTGGTCTCTTGCGAAAGCCTAGCGATCGGCGAAAGGGAGGGCGGTATGTTAACATCGGTTGAGCAACCTGAGGGCAAGGGTGATTTCATCAAGCAGTTCGTCTCTCTGCTGAATCCTTCTCATCCCGGCAACCGGATCGGATACCGCTTCTTCGAACACAAACCTCTTGCGCACGGATCGGTTCCCGAAGCAGCCGGAAGGGAAACGGCGAAAGCAGAGGCGCTTGAGAAGCAGTACGCTGACCGTTCCGGTGTTTTTGTCCGCACGATCGATGTGAAGAGCGAAGGATGGGTGCCGCAGAGGTGGGAGTTTTACATCGTGCCGCTTTTCGATGGGTTCGACCTGCTTTGGGTGGTTACGACGAAGGCGGCGGGGCTGAACGAGTATTACGTCGCGCAGCAGTGCTTTCGGATGAGCGGCGAGACCAACAAGGCCTGGCGGCGGAAAATCGCAGAGACGCCCGCCTTCAGCGAATATGACCTGTGGGCCGCTCAGGAGCGCCGCGGCGAGCCGAAGACGAGTCTGTCCTATGTGCGCCGCAGCAACTACTGGGAAGCAATCCCGCCAACCGAGGATCACGTTGTCTGCCGCACTCCGCTCGGCCTGGCAATGGACACCGCGCGCTCCGGAGGGGATCTGGGAAAGATTACGGGCCTGGAGCCATACGGCCCCAGCAGCTTTGAGCCCGACGTTGACTGCGGCCTGGTTACACGGACCAATGCAGAGGGCAGTTGGATATGCGCTTTGCACTGGGAGCGAACCACCCACGTTACCGACCACCACCCGGCTGACTGTCTGCACTCGTTTGTCAACCTGGGTCCTCTGCCGCCTCAGGGCAAGCGCGCCATTCGCGGCAGAATCTACTGGATGAAGGCGTCAAAGAACGAGCTATTCGCGCTGTGGGCGGACGAGTTCAGCCGCTAAATTTATACGGCGGCTCCAGCGTGCCGGAAAGGAGAGCCATTGATCAGATTTCCAACTGGGCCGGGGCTGAGAACACGGAGGTAACGAGGATGTTTAGACGGCTATGTCGGTCGTTCGTTTCGATTTGCCTTATCTCAAGCTGCTTGACCGGGAATGTTCTCGCTGAAGAGGGAGCGGCGGAGAAACCCGAGTTTTCCTTCGGCGTGGTGACGGATGTTCACTACAGTGAAGAGGAGCCGAGCGGCAGAATGCACTGCCGAGCTTCTCTCAAGAAGCTGGAAGAAAGCGTTGGCGAATTCAACTCAAAGAACCTCGCGTTCGTCATTCAACTCGGCGACCTCATCAACCGGGATTTCGAAAGCTTCGACAGGGTGCTTTCCGTTTACCAAGGGTTGAAAGCGGGGGGGTATCACGTTCTCGGCAATCATGAAACCTGGGTGGCTGAGGAAAAGATACCGGCCGTTTCCGAAAAGCTTGGCATGAAAGGGGAGTACTACGACTTCGAAGTCCACGGATGGCGCTTCATCGTGCTGAACAGCAACGATATGGGGACTTCCGCCCGGCCGGGATCACCAGAGTACGAGGAGCTGGAAGCCATCTACGAGAAGCTGAAAAAGACGGGCCTGCCCGCGGACAGGGAATGGGGCAAAGGCCTGGGGGAAAAGCAGACAGCCTGGCTCAAACGCACGCTTAATAGAGCCGCCGAGGCGGGAGAGAAGGTCATCATATTCTGCCACGTTCCGGTGTTTCCGTCGTTGGTGCGAATCATCGAGTCCTACGAATGCGTGGTCGCGTATATGAACGGCCACAGGCATAAGGGGCACTACGCAGAAATAGACGGAGTCCACTACCTGAACCTGCGCGCTATGGTTGAGACAGACGAGACTGCCTACGCAATCGTGGAGGTCTACCGGGACCGACTGAACGTGGTTGGATACGGCAGGGAACCGAGCCGGGTGCTTTCGATCAAACGTGCGCCGCCGACACGCGACGAGGAACAGAGCCCTCAATCCGTCGAATCGCCCGAGCCGGTGCCTGCCGAAACCAGATGAGCTCGCCTCTTGTGAGGGTTGGCGCATTAGCGTGCAGGTGCCGCTATGCTCAACGGATGAGGATCTATGGCGGCGCGAACGGACTCCTGTATCCCACCGGCCGCCCCGTTTCGTCCGTCTCCACGAGGAAGAAGTAGGTCGAGTTCCGAAAAGAGCCTGAAGCCATAATCAGCCTGCCGTCTTCCAGGCGAACCACCTCCTCAATGCGCGAGCCGGAGGCATCCACGTAGCGTTCGACATCCTGCAGGGGCGGCCGAGGGAACTCCGAGCGCCGCCATCCACGGGCGGGATGGTCGCTGACGTACGTGCCCGACCCTCCCGCAGAGATCACCATGTAATATGCCTCGCCGTTTTTCCAGACCTGAGCAGATTCGGGCGCTCTCCTCGTCCGGAGAGCAATCTGCGGATTTTGCCAGTGGATCAGGTCGTCCGACTCCGCCACGACTACAAGTCCGCGTTCCTCATCCCTCATACCTTCTTTCTTGGCGGCCTCGGCCGTCACGTAAAGGTAAAACGTGTCACCGTCTATGAGCACCGCTGGGTCGCGACAGTCGCTCCATCCGTCCCGCACCCAGTGCGCCCACTCGACGCCTTCCAGCGTGAAGACCGGGTTATGCTCGTACTCTTTCCATTCAAAAAGATCCTTTGAAGTGGCCAGGGAGATCGACTGCGAGATAAACTCATTCACCGAGGTGTAGAACATGTGGTAGGTGTCGCCGTGTCGGATCACGTGGGGAGCCCACACGTTTCTGTCTTTATACCTGCCCTTGCCGTCGGGATGCGTGTCGTCGCTGATGCTGATGACGGGCCTGTGGTACGTCCAGTTGCGCAGGTCGGGGCTGGAGCCGTGGCTGAAGGTGCGCGCCTGGCCGTCTTGCGTCCAGATCATTCCCGGCGTCAGGTCACCGGTGATCCCGAAGACGTGCCATAAGCCGTCCTCTCCCCGGATGAACGAGAAGTCGCTTATATATTTGAACGGTGTTTCATAAATTAGCGGATCCTCTGGCGCCTGGACCGCAAACGTGCGCGTCGCCTTGAGCACCAGGCCGCTCCGCTGGTCGATCGAGGTCGCCGCGAGCTCATACCTGCCCGGCTTCAAAGGTTCAGGAACATCCGCGACGCCCTGCAATTCCCTGATCAGGTGTGTCGGGAGAAGCCCATAATGCTGTACCGCCGATCCGACTTCTTTCCCATTCTCATCGTACATTTTCACCTGCAGAATCTTCGACGATTCCCTGTCGGGGTAGCTGCGCGACTGCATCGTCGCTTTGTATTCAATCCGTTCTCCCGGCTGGTAGTGCAACTTGGAAGTGTAGCATTCGAACTCCAGCAGCGACTCCCAGGCTCCCTGGGGCACTTCGCCAAGCGTAATCAGTTCGAGTCTCTTGATCTGGAATTTCAGCCCCGCGGCCTGCGCAGGGTCAAACCGCATAGCCTGGACATCTCCGAACTTCCCCTCCGCGTTCAGGTCAACGACGCGGACGAGCGGCCGCTCGCTTGCCGGGAACTCGAAGCGCGCCGAACGCTCCTCGCTGAATTCCTCGTCCTTCGCGCGCCAGAATATCTGCATAGTCTCGCGCCGGGACGAAGTCAGCTCGACAAGCAGATAGCATCTTTGCGCAGGCAGCGGCGGATCGAAGTCTTCCGAAACCAGCCACGGGTCGTGGCCGGTCGTGCGGTAACCCTCACGGGTCCGCTCGACATTCCTCAACTCCTTCCACTCCGGAGTTGACGCCAGTGCGGTGTTCACGATGACCCCTCCAAGGATGAGTGCTAAGATAGCTCGGCCGAGTGTCATGTTCCGCTGTTCCTCGAACGTAAGGACCGTTGCTAGGGTACGCGAAATCGGGCGCGCATTCAATTACGCAGTTGCGGCTGAGTTCTCAGCGGATCTCCAGGCGCATCTTAATCCGTCATTGAACTTTCAAGCCGGGCTGGTATCTCTATAAGTGGAGGGTGGCGTTGGAGCTCAGGGAGAAAGCGCGCGAACAAGTGCTGGTGCTCAGCTGCCAGGCAGGAGACCACGAGGCCTTTGCGCGCCTGTTCGAGCGCTATCACGGCCCGCTGAAGTACTATCTTCGCCGCATGCTCGATTCGCCGGACGACGCTGACGACGCGCTGCAGACCGTCTGGCTTAGAGTCCTGCGCGGCGTTAAGCGACTGCGGGGGTTGGACGCCTTTCGCGTATGGCTCTATCGTATTGCCCGGAATGAGGCGCTGCAGCAGCTCCGGCGGGACCGTCGCTGGTTGGAGCTAGAGGAGCAGCAGTTAGCGGGCGAGGCCGTCAGCAACCCGGAGGATTCCTTCGGCGGCGCTGACGCGGCCCGCATACACGCGGCGCTGCCCGAGTTGAGTCCAGCTCATCGGGAGGTGCTAATGCTTCGATTCCTTGAAGGCCTGTCATATGAAGAAATCGCGTCAGTCGTTGGGTGTGAACTCGGGACGGTCCGGTCCCGCCTTCACTATGCAAAGCGTGGCTTGCGAGATATTTTGGAGGGATGCAACGATGGCGAGTGAAAATGAATTCCGCGAGGAGCTTCTGAAGGCAGACGGGCTCAGGCGTAATGTGCTTTACCCGGAGGACCGAGAAGCCCTGGGGCGAATACTTAAGCGCGACCGGGCACGCGTACGGAGGATGAAATGGGTGACGGTAGCCGTATGGGGCGCGCTGTTCGCTTGCTGGGTTGGATTAGGTGCGGCCCTTGGCAGATTCTCCATTGGCGGATTCTCCGTAGTTAGGCCCGTCGTGCGCATGCCGGCCTATGCCAGTGGCGCTTTCCAGGCGCTGTTCTACATCGCGCTGATTTGTACAGCTTCCTACGCCGTACGTGCCTGGGTGGCGCGCGGCCGCGAATCTCAGGTTCGGATGATGGAGTTCCAGGCGCGGCTGGTCGAGATAGAGGAGACGCTCAAGCGGCTCGTTGAAAAAGGCTGACCGCGGGCGGTCACGCTATTCGCGCGGCGTGAGGCAGAAACATCGCACCGTTCCCGTGCGGCGGGTACTCCTACTGGACTTCCGGTGCTCGATAGGGGAGAATTTCCGAACAACCTCAGGGGAATCCCTATCCACAGCGAAGGAGAAACAGGTGGGATCGCTACGACCAAACATATTGCTCATGATCTCTCACGACCTGGGTCAGCACATCGGATGCTACGGTGTTGAGACAGTAAACACGCCGAACCTCGACCGCCTTGCGGCTCAGGGGGTCCGGTTCGAGAACAGCTTTTGCACAGCGCCGCAGTGCAGCCCCAGCAGAGCGGCGCTCATGTGCGGGCGTTACCCGCACACAACGGGCGTGCTCGGCCTCGTCCACTCCGGCTTCGCATGGGATTTGCACAAGAAAGAGAGGCACGTCGCTTCGCTAATGGCCGAATCGGGGTACCGCACCTACATGTTTGGTATCCAGCACGTGACCTCCTATCCGGAACGGCTGGGATTTCACCATATGCAGCCGGGCGGCCTCTGTGACAAGACAGCCTCAAACGTAGTGTCTTTCATCGAGGATCATGATGCGGCGGCGGAACCGTTCTACGCGCACGTGGGCTTTTTCGAGCCGCACCGCCCTTTCGATCACGGAAACGTAGGCTCAGACGAATCCCGGGGCGTTTACGTGCCGCCGTTCCTTCCCGATAACGATGCGGCCCGATCGGAATTCGCAGCCATGCAGGGAGCCATCAGGCATGTGGACGAGGCGATAGGTCGCATCCTCGGCGCGCTTGAGAGGAAAGGGTTGGCCGAAAACACGATCACCATCTTCACAGTTGACCACGGCATGCCGTTCCCCCGGGCGAAATGCTCCCTCTATGATCCCGGCATCGAGGTGGCTCTCCTGATGCGATGGCCTGCGGGAGGCATATCCGGCGGAAAAGTCTACGGCGAGCTGGTGAGCAACGTTGACGTACTTCCCACCATCCTTGGCGCAGCAGATGTGGCCTCGCCTGATAATCTTCAGGGCAAGAGCTTTTTGCCACTTCTCCGGTCAGAAGCTTATCAACCGCGCGACGCGGTATTTGCCGAGAAGACCTACCATACCTACTACGATCCGATGCGCGCGATACGGACGGAGCGCTACAAGCTCATCTGGAATTCCGAGTTCGCTCCGCAGCTAGAGCTTCCCTCGGATATCATTATCGGCGCCACGGCGCACAGCATGCTGCACAAGTTCCCGGGGTATAGGAAGCCCATCGAACTCTACGATCTGAAAATTGATCCCTGGGAGAGTAATGACCTGGCCGGCTCCGAAGCGCACGCCGACGTCCAGGCCGAGCTCACCGAGCGGCTCCTTGGGTGGATGCGCGATACCGGCGATCCGCTTCTTGACGGCCCGGTCCCCTCCCCCGCCTATCGCGCCAGGATCGAGATGCTGCGAAAAGCAGGGGGAGTTCCCGCAAGAGACGCGGCCGGGAGAGAATGAATGAATCTAATCGTCATCATGGCCGACAGCTTCCGCGCGGACCACATCGGATGTTACGGCAACTCCTGGATCAGAACACCGGCACTGGACGCACTGGCCGCCGAGACCGTTCTATTCGAACAAGCCTACGCAGAAGGACCGATCACGCTTCCGGCCCGGACTGCCCTTTTCACAGGGAAGTATACGTTCCCTTTCCGCGGCTGGGCTCCGCTTGAAGAGAGTGACGTTACCATCTGCGAGATCCTCTCTCACGCAGGGTATACGAACATCATAGTCGGCGACGCCGGGCCGCTGTGGGACCTGGGTGGAAACTACGGCGCGAGGTTTGACGTGGAACTCTACATGCGCCGCGGCAAGCCCGACTGGTATGCGCCCGGCGAAGATCCCGAAATAGATGAAGAGGTGCAGTGGTACCGAGAGCTGAGGGGTCGGTCGGCGTCTCTGAGCGTCAACGCCTTGCACGATAAACGTTACGGCGCTTACCTTGTGGGCCGAAAGAAGCGCAACCCCAACGAAGGTTCGTGCGCCCAGCGCATCATCCAGACGGCGATCAAGATGCTGGAGAAACATGCAAGGCCGGACAAGCTTTTCTTCTGGCTGGACTGCTTCGACCCGCACGAGCCGTGGGACCCGCCCGCTCCCTATGACACGATGTACGACAAGGGGTACAAGGGACGGAAAATCATCAACCCGCCTCCCGGACCCTCAGATTATCTCACGCCGGAGGAACTCGAACACGTTCGCGCTCTCTACGCCGGCGCGGCGAGCAACACCGACCTATGGATCGGGAAGTTTCTCGAGTTCCTCAGAACGAGCGGCCTGCTCGACAGGAGCCTGGTCGTCTTCATGTCCGATCACGGCGAGCCGCTGGGCGAGCACGGGGTGATGCGCAAGGTGGGCGGCGCACCTTATTCGCCGCTTCTCTGGATCCCCTTCATGATCCGTCATCCCTCGGGGGAGTACGCCGGCGAGCGCATCTCGGCGCTGCTGCAGACGCCCGATTTTCTCCCCACAGTCCTTGGCCTGCTCGGCGTCGGTGTGCCTCAGGACATCCATGGCAAGGACCTCTGGCCGCTGGTCAAAGGCGAGGAGGCCTCGGTGCGGCGCTACGCTTACTGCGGATTCCACCAGGGGGATGCAGCCGTCCGCGATCACAAATGGAGTTACGTCCGGTCAGCGCGCTCGCGAGGAGAAGAGCTTTACGATCTTGAGGCGGACCCCGGCGAGCAGAGGAACGTTTCCCAGGAGCACCCGGAAAACGTCGCGGAGCTGAGCGCGGAACTCGACGATTTCATGTCCCGAATGCTGAGTTGAGGGGCTGCCGTGGTTCTGACGGCGACATTGCATTCGGAGACGCTGGAAAGGGCGACCGTGTTGAGGGAAAGTATGCGCCCGAAAGAGAGAGTTCTGACCGCTATCGCCCGGCAGGAGCCTGACAGGGTGCCTCTCAACTATGGGGCGAACGCGGGAATTGACCGCAGGCTCAGAAAGCACTTCGGCGTGGGGGATGACGACGAAGGGCTGCTCAGGGCACTGAGAGTCGATTTCCGCACCGTTGCTGCACCGTACGTCGGTCCAAAACTCCACAAGGACGTCCCCGGCCGCCAGCTCGACGTGTGGGGCATACATCGCCGCTGGATTGAGCACGACACGGGCGGCTACTGGGATTACTGCGACTTCCCTCTCAGGGACGCGACACTCGACGAAATTCAGGCGTGGCCGATGCCTTCCGCCGCCGACTACGACTACTCGACCATCGCCGAGCAGTGCCACCGGCACGAGCATTACTGCGTCGTCCTGGGCGACCCCGGTGTGGTGGATATAATCAACAACACAGGCATGATCCGCACCATGGAGCGGGTCCTCATTGATCTGATCGCCGATGATCCCGCCTGCCTCTGTTACATAGATCGCAGGCTGAAGGTTCAGCTCGAGGTTCTCAATCGGGCGCTCGAAGCCGCCAAAGGGGGGATCGACCTGCTTTTCATCGGCGAGGATCTCGGCACTCAAATCGGTCCGATGATCAGCCTTGAGCTTTTCAGAAAGCACATACGCCCGAGGCATCAGAAATTCGTGGACCTGGGTAAGGAATGCGGCATCCCCGTGATGATTCACTCTTGCGGATCGAGCAGCTGGGCGTTTGATGATTTCATTGAAATGGGAATAGACGCTGTGGACACGCTGCAGCCGGAGGCCAAGGACATGGCGCCGGAATATCTGAAGCAGCGCTTCGGCGACCGGCTTGCATTTCATGGGTGTATTTCGACCGCAGGGCCGGTGGCGACCGGCACCGTCCGGGAGACCGTTGAGAACGTTCGAGAGACGCTTGAGATCATGATGCCGGGTGGAGGCTACGTGTTGGCCCCGACCCACATGCTTCAAGACAACTCGGCTACCGAGAACGTCGTCGCGATGTACGAGGCAGCGCTCGAGTACGGACGGTATTGAACGTCGCGACGTTTGTGGGCGCGTTGAGAATTTATCCTCAAGGACGGTGGGATTGAAATGATTCGCAAAGCTCTGGTTTTCGCGCTCCTGGCCGCGTCCATCTCGACCGCGGCGGCGGCGCAGACTCTGACCTATGCGGACCTCGTGAATAGACTGATCGATCTCGAGGGCCTTGCGGTGCTGCCCGAGCCTGGCGAAGCCTGCGCCCAGTGGTCGAGCTACAATCGCGCCAGCCGGTACGACGCCGAAACGAAGAAATATGTCGAGTGGGACCGGAACGGCGACGGGCATGGGTATATCCGCAGGGAAGGCGACTCGATCGTCTTCGCCGAAATGGAAGGGCCCGGATGCATCTGGCGCATCTGGTCAGCTCGACCGATGGAGGGGCACGTCAAGATTTACCTTGACGGTGCGGCGGAACCCGCGGTGGATCTGCCTTTCAGCGGCTACTTCAACCGGAAAAGCCCTCCCTTCGTCTATCCCTCTCTCGTCCACGAAGCCTCACAGGGCATGAACTCCTACCTCCCTATCCCCTATCAGAGATCATGCAAGATAGTCGGCGGAGGACGCTGGGGCGCCTTTTATCACATTACTTACTCGACGTTTCCAGAAGGCACGAAGGTACCTACGTTCAGCACCGCGCTGTCTGCGGCAGACGCCAGCGCGCTTGAGAGAGTTGATGCTTTTCTATCCCAGCGATTGGGTACAGACCCGGCGGGACCGCGGGAAGGCGAAGTCACTAACGCGAAGACGGTCGAGCTGAGGCCGGGAGGGACGGCTGCGGTCGCCGAGCTCGAAGGGGCGCGAGCGATCACGGCGCTCAAGGTGAAGCTGAAGACGGCCTTCTCCCGCGAGGAAACGGCGGCGGTACTTCGCGAAATCCTTCTTCGGATAACCTGGGACGGCGAGAAGGGGCCGGGCGTCTGGGCTCCTCTGGGGGACTTCTTCGGTACGACCCCTGGAATCAATCGCTACAAGTCTCTGCCACTGGGCATGACCGAAGACGGATTCTACTCTTACTGGTACATGCCTTTTGCCAAAAGTGCTCTAGTTGAGCTGGCGAACGAAGGTGATTCCACCTGTTCGTTTGACGTGAGCGTGACGCACGCGGCAGTTTCGCGCCCCATCGCTGAGCTTGGCCGTTTTCACGCGAAATGGCACCGCGACGCCTTGCTGCCGGTTGAACCCGAGCGCGCCATTGACTGGACCATGCTGAAGACGTCTGGGCGCGGGCGCTTTTGCGGCGTGATGCTCCACGTGTGGAATCCCAGAGGCGGGTGGTGGGGTGAGGGTGACGAGAAGTTCTTCGTCGACGGCGAGAAGTTCCCATCCACTTACGGGACGGGGTCGGAGGACTATTTCGGCTACGCGTGGGGCGATCCCAGCGTCTTTCATCACGCCTACCACAATCAGACTTTCAATCGCGCGCGAAATCGCGGCCACGTTTCCGTGAACCGCTGGCATATCCCCGACAGCGTGCCTTTCCAATCGTCATTCGAGGCGGCGATTGAGAAGTACCACTCGAATGAAAGGCCGACGCTGTACGCCTGCACCGCCTACTGGTACCTGGCGGCGGGCAGCGCTGACCTTTACGGACCCGTCCCCGAGGCCGAGCGGACCGGATACTACGATCATCTCTTCCCATGGTCTCCCACGACCATTCATCCGCAGGAACTTCACATCCTCGACGTCACGGGCGGCAGCACTCGCACGATCCAACTGATGCGCAAGCCCGAGCAGACGCGCTGGATCTACTTTCTCTGGGATCAGGCCAAGGCGGGGGACAGGCTCGTCCTGGAAACGCTCCCGCTCAAGAAGTCAGGCCTTTACAAAATGGACGTGAAGTTGGTAGGAGGGCCCGACTTTGGGACTGTGCGCCTCCATCTGGACGGGGCTGAGATAGGCGAGACCATCAACCTGAAGCGTGATGAACTGAAAGACCTGGACTACATATCCTTCGGGACCTTCGAGTTAGAAAGAGGCTTCCATCTCATCACCGTCGAAATGGTTGACCCGGGCCAGGGAGGCGGCAGGTTCGGGCTTCAGTCGCTCAGCCTGAAACGGTGTCCGGACCAGGAGTAGCCGCAAGCCTTTGTCCACACATATCACCCAAAGGCCGCCATCAAGCTGCGGGCATCCAGATTCTTTCTAGCGTGCCTTGCTCTGGGTTTCTTCCTTACGTAAGGCGGCGCTCTGCGGGGCACGCCGCCGCCAGGCTCCTGCGGCCTGCCGCCGCGGCGAGGTCGCCCGCACTATGAGCACTTGCCTACCTGCGTCCGCCGCTGCGGAACGCGCTGTCGGGCAGCCGCACCTTTATCGGCTCTCCACTCTTCTCCTTTGGAAGCGTAGTGTGCGCCACGTTGTTGAACGTCGTGATCTCGTTCTTTATCTCGTCGTCCGGGTCCACAACCACATAGATGTCGTGCGCCGCTTTCTTAGGACTCCAGTTGATGCTCACGGTGAATGGGCGGGGATCGAGGTCGTTCGGCGGCTCGAGATTGTATATGATGCCGGTGCCGATGGGGTCACCGCCCGCGTCAGGGTCGCCGTCGTAGAAGGCGATATTCACGTTTTGCACCGCCTTGGAACCCACGTTGTGGATGCGAGCCAGGATCACGCCTGTGTGCCTCATCTGAACGTAGCGGATGTCATCCGCGGAAATACCAGGGTCGGGCAGAAGGCTGAAGCCGCTGCCCCGCTCCAGTTGCTCCACCTCGATCATGTAGGTGATGCTGGGCGCGACGGTGATTCGAACCGGCGTTCCCCGCTGGTGGAACACAAACTCTTTCGTATCAGTAACAGAGTCCATCGTCTCGTCCCCGTCGCTATCGGGCCCATACCGCAGAACATACTTGCCGCCGGCTTCCAGATCCCACGGAACGATGCCTATCTCCCGGGTGTCAGGAGCCAGGCTGTGGTACATGAGCTGGAAACCCTGCGCGTCGGTGCCCATCACGGCTGCGGCGAAGTCCTTAGTGGTGTTATCGTAGGTGATTGAGGGGCGCATGTACCGCCCGCTTGCACCAGCCCCCGTATAAATGAAGAAGGGATTGAGCACGCCCACGAAAGCTGCCCTGTCCGTCGCGTGGGCCTCTGTCGTCATGAGAGGCCAGCGGACCTTGAGCATACCGGCGACATATCCGCCATGCCGGAGGATGTCGTCCTTTGTGAGGTCATTTTCGAGTTCGCCTTTGCGACCCTCCATGATGGTCTTGGCGCGCGGCCACGCTTCGACGCCTTTAAGGCTCTCTGCAACCCATCTTTCGCTGCCCGGCTGAGCAGGGCCTTTGTCAACAGGAGCCGCAGGCTTTGCAGCGGGCTCCTTCGCTGCACGGTCCTTTTCTTGTATTTCCGGCTCCTCGTACAGCCACGGCCACCTCTGGCGCACAAGCTCCGTAGCGAACGATGCCCTCCTCCACAGCGGCCCCAGCCTTTTTCGCTTGATTTCCGCCGGGGCCATACCGTACTTGGCGGCAAGCTCGTATTCGAGGCGCAAGGGCTCAAGATACTTCGCGTCTTTTGTCTGCTGATACGCTGTTATCAAGAGGTTCGGGATGAAGTCCTTGTAACCTTTTCCGGGCCAATTGTAATTGACCGTGCCCGGCGGGCGACTGGCGGTGTACCAATTGGGCGAGTCGGTGCCGCCGATCATTCCGTCGGGGAACGAGACCTGAGCGGGGATCACACCCCTGGGCTTGCCTCGCTCCGTTGACATCGAGGCGGCAAGCCATCCGTCGGCGAGTTCTACAAAGAGCTTCGAGAGCGCAGGGTCGTTGTTGTACCAGAGCACCGCGCTCGCCGGACTGACCACACGGTAGTTAATCCACGAATCATTCGCGTGGCCGCCGGTTCCTACCCGGGTGGCGTTGAAGAAGTTTGCCCGGAACTGCCGGTTCCCCTTCTTGTTAAAACCGGTCCACAGATCGCGCATCAGCTTGCCCGTTTTCATGCTCCGCTCGAGCCAGAGCGGATTCCCATAGTCTATTGTAACCATCATGCCGAGAGTGTTCCCGGTGGGTTCCGCCACGTGCTCCGCGTCGGCGAAGGGCAAGTAGAAGCCGATCTCGTCGTCAATGTCGCCGTACTTCCAGTTACCCTCGCACAGCTTGCGCGCACCTTCGATTGAGATGTCCGAAATTCCGCGGCCGGTGAACCCCAGGTAGCCGAAGACCCCCACCATTTCAACATCATCGCTCAGACCACCGCCGATAGCGCCTTCTGGACCCTGTCTGAACTTGATGAACCATTCGCTCCAATCGACGAGGCTGCGGAACGCCGGATAGAGCGCACGTACCCAGTCCGGCGCGTCTTTCACCTTCGAATCGTAATCCGCCAGATACCAGTCTTCCGCATGGGTGCCATCTCCGTACCGTTCCCACTCCCAATGGAGGAGGTACTTGAGGTGACGGTTGTCCGGGAACTTCTTCTCCAGCATCTTCAGCGACTGCTCCGGAATCCCGAGCGTGGGAACGTACGGCGTCAGCATATGTCCCGCCCGGGCGATGTAAAGCTGGGTCTTATAGTACAGCGGCGACCCCTCAGGAATTAGCCACCACCAACCCATCGCCTTGTCGATCTCTATGTAGCCGTTAGTGCCCAAAGCTCCCCTTTCGAGGAACAGCGTGAGCGCTTTCTGGAACGTCTCGGCGTCCAGCAATATCTCTGCGACTTCATTCTCGTCGGGGTGAGTGGCCGCGTATTCGCGCAGTGCTTTGATCGCCTGTGGGACCAGTACCCTGTCCTTTTCCACTTCAAGCCTGCCGGCAAGCCAGAGAGACACGATGGCCCTGGCAGCCTGTGCATCGCGCTCCTCTACGCGAGCGAGAGCGCGGAACGCCGCCCCGAACTCTTCCTGGTTGAAAAGGTCTATCGCCTCGCTCAGCGCCGGGGACTCGATGCGTTTTGTCAGCTTCAGCTTGTCATTCTCTCCCACCACGGGCGGTGGAACATGAGGCACGATCTCTATCGCCATCGCGCTGTTATGAACAAACGGCCAGCCAATGTAATTGTAAGGAGGCTTCTTGGTCCCCTTCGCATTCTCCCACCACGCCGCGAAAGGGTTCTCCCAGGTAGACTGCTCATCCATCTGCTCGTCGTAGTAGCTCTGGTTCTTGCTCAGCCCGATGCGCACGACCCCCTCATCAACATCAACTGTGTGGCGTGCGTAGGTCCACCAACCGTAAGGGTATTCCAGGGGTCTCCGGTAGCCGCCGGGAGTCCATGCCGCAACGTGCTCTCCCACGAGCTTGCCGTTCACGCGCACGTCCATCGAGCCGATTGATTGGGACATGTCGCCGATCAGCACCGTCACGCGGTAAGTGCCGTCGGGAACGTCCGCGCGAAACACCAGGTCGTCCTGGCTGACCACCGCATCACGGTTCAGGTCCGTGAGGTTGTCTTCGAACGCCTTCTCCCTAGGCCGCCAATAAGGGGATAGGGGTCCGGGATTTTCGAACTCCACCGATTCGGGCTTCGAGCCCTCCCAGCCGTAGCCTCTGGTCTCGTTGTAGGAGTCCTCTGCTGTAAGGCGCTGGTATCCCGCCATAATCGCGGAGTCGGCGGTTCCGCAGTCAAAGCGCAGCCCCTCGGCCGCCGCCTGAGCGAAAACACCTAAGAAACAGGCCGACACAATTGCGACAAGCAAAAAACCATTCTTCGTCACTTGTTCTTTACCGCTCACCTCTTCCTCCTTTATCAATTGCCTGGACCGCTTCGTGAAAGGACTATGCGTCGCTTGTTCAGACTGGACACTTCTCCCTACCGTGTTACGCTGAGCAGTGTCATATTCTACGCGCCACAACAGAGCACCGCGAGCGGCCTCGTGTAAAACTTTGTAATTTCCTTCAGTGGCGGATTTCCCGTTCAGTTTAGACCGGGCGGCTCCCCGCCTTTCCCGCTTTCTGCTAGCGAGCCCTTCGAGGTGCGCGCCCGGACGGCTGCCTTCCCGACTCCCCTTCTATTATCTCGTACACGTCCCCGGGATATAGCCCCGACAGCCTCGAAGATTTTATCGTCGCGCCGGCGAATAGCTCTCCTTTCCGATACACCTTCACCTCGGCACTTATGGGAAACGTGGCGTTCCGGTCCAGCGTCACTTCGAAGACGCCACGGTCAGGCTCGAAGCTCGATTGGCCGACGAGGTTCCCAGAACTCTTGTCGAACACCTTCAGCGTCAGCTCCTCGTTCCGTGCATCGAGGAATCGCGGCGCCCGGTGGCGGTAGTCGTTATTGACTACGAAAACTGCAGGATAGACCTCGGGATGGAGATAAAGGCGGCAGTCATCAAGGCGCATGTCT
Organism: uncultured Planctomycetota bacterium; assembly: GCA_964622675.1. Classification (GTDB taxonomy): domain Bacteria; phylum Planctomycetota; class DG-23; order CAZBND01; family CAZBND01; genus CAZUUK01. The sequence continues at coordinate 54,961 of CAZUUK010000007.1, forward strand.
ACGGAGAAATTCCGCGGCGACATGATGACCTTTAGTTCAGCCCTCGTGTGCCCGTGGAAGTTGGCCTTGGCTTGGCCCAGCTCGATCCAGCCATCAGGGCCTTCGACGAATCCTCTCGTCTTGCCTCGATTATATTCGACCTTAACCTCATGGAAGGATTCGCTCTCGTCGCCGAAGGGAGGGAGGCTCTGGGCATCCGTCTCTCCGCGGTCCCACATCCGCCACATCCGAAGCCATCCGATTCGATCTCCGAGTTTCGCGAAAGCGACGCTGGAGTTATAGTCCGGCATGCACCCGCACAGATGTATTTGAAATATCTGGTTTCCTTTCTCCCGATCGATTCCCGATGCCGCGCGCATGCGGGTCACCAGCACCTGGTCCGGCGGCCAAAAGACCTTGGAGGCAAGGGCCACGTGGTTATACTGCGTCGGCATTTCCGCGCGCGTCGTTCCTGTAATCCGCACCTCACCGCCTCCGACGAGCACTCGGAGGCCGGGGTCGTTCAGCCAGGTAGTCCATACTGATCGGTCCAGCCTGTCGCCCGAGAAATCGTCAGCTATGGTCGCGCCGCTGTGAGTCTTTTCGAGGGTTATGGATAGCTGTTCGGTCGCTTCAACCGCTGGCTGGATGGGTGGCGTTTCCGCTTCTTCCCCGGCACTGGCGGCCCCTGCAATGGACAGCAGCGATACGACTACCGCCGTCATCAGGAGGCCACCGGCTTTCGCTTTCACGATTCTCCTCCTGGGCATTCGCCCTTAACGGAAGCACTCAAGAAGAAAGGCCAAGATGCCCGGACACCACGTCTCCGGCGTCGCGCTGAAGAGCGCCTCCACCCGCGCG
>CAZUUK010000007.1:55810-67394 GCA_964622675.1 uncultured Planctomycetota bacterium
TTCGAGGGTTATGGATGCCTGTTCGGCCGCTTCAACCGCTGGCTGGATGGGTGGCGTTTCCGCTTCTTCCCCGGCATAGGCCGACGCGATGCTCAACAGCGCTGCAGCCACTGACGCCGGCACGAACCCGATCCCTTTCACTTGCACGGTTTTCCTCCTCGGCATTAGCGCTTAATCGAAGCACTCACGAAGAAAGGCCAAAATGCCCGGACACCACGTCTCCGGCGTCGCGCTGAAGAGCGCCTCCACCCGCGCGCCCGCCGCCTCGAGCCGCGATTTCAGCAGTGCCCCGAAAAGCGGCGAATGGCCGTCGCCCGTAGTCCAGCCGGGATCGTCAGGCAGCGGCATCTCGGGCTGACTGTGGACGATCATCACCGGGGGATCCTCTGCGGTGATGTATCTAGTCGGGGAAGCCTCACGCCTTAGCTGCAAGACGCTCGGCGAGTCCCATTCTTCCACCGTGCACTTAAATAGCTGCGTCCCGATCACCACTCCGCGCCCCTCGAGGTGGAATCGAGTCAGGTCCGTCGGCCCCCAGCAATCAATGGCGCAACTGACGCGCGACGAGAGGCGCTCGACCGGGTCATCGCTACTTGGGTCTGCGAAATCGTCGCGCATGGCGACCCAGACGGACAGATGCGCGCCGGCCGACCCGCCGATGAGAGCAGTTCGGCTCGGGTCGAGGTTCCATTCCCCCGCTTTGCTGCGCACGAATTGGACGACACGCACCGCATCCTCCGCTTGCGCGGGCCAGGGGAACTTCGGAGTCAGGCGGTAGTCCGCTGCGACCACCGCTATTCCGGCCTCAAGGGTTTTCTCGATCAGCCCTTTGTACATTCCGAGCTGGTGCTTATTCCCGGTCCGCCAGCCGCCGCCGTGAAACTCGATCAGAACCGGCGTCGGGGCGCTGCTTTCCGGCAGATAGGCGTCAACCTTCTGCAGAGCGTCCGACCCGTAGGCGATGTTCTCAACCACGCGGACGCCTTGGGGAAGATATGTCAGGGGAACGGGCTTAACCGCCCACATCTCCGTCTGCGGCCCTGCCTGCCGGTGGTTCATTTGGCTTTCTCCTGCGGTTGGGGGCCTATCACGCCTTCTTCCAGCATCGAAAGGAACGGGGAATCGTCAATGGTCAGCGGCAGATCCACTCGCGCCCTCCGGCGGCTCGACTCGTACGTCGCGAAGACAATCTCCGTCGCCTGGAGCGCGTTATGGCAATCAAGCTCCGAGCGCCGCCCCGTTCTGAACGCGTCGATCACCTCGAGCATCGCGCGCGTCAATGCGCCGACGAGCATGTCCGGCCCGCTAAGGCTTTGCTCTATTCGCGGCTCTTCCCAGCCGGCGCGGCTCTCGCGCCGGAGCCGGAGCGCTTTGAGATCCGGCGGATGCCCCCAGCCCACCTCAATCACCCCTTCCGTCCCGACGATGCGGCTCATGCACCCGACCACGTCCGCGCCTTCCCCGGTTATCAGAAGTCCGTACGCTCCGTTCTTGAAGCGGAACTGTGTTATGCTCTGGTCCTCGCGCCGCACGCCGAACGAGCCGCGATCGCTGCGCAAATCGATCTGGCCTATCACCCACTCAGCCGGGGTCTGGTCGTTATAGTAGAATATCATATCGAGGCTGTGTGTGCCCGAGTCGAGGAGGTCGTTGAACGACGCCTCGAAGAGAAGCGGTTTTCCGATCTCGCCCGCGTCCAGGAGGCGCTTCGCCTCCCGGTACGCCTGGCCGAACCGCATCTGGTGGTTGAACGTCAACTGCACCCCCCTCGCGTCGGCGGCTTCCACCATTCTCCGGGCGTCGCCGAAGGTTGCGGCCATCGGCTTCTCGCAGTGAATCGCCTTCACGCCCGCAGCCATGCAGTCGAAGGCCACCGGCGCGTGCAGATGCGTCCACAGGCAGATGCTGACGATATCCGGCTTCTCGCGTTTGAGCATTTCCTCGTAGCTCTCGTAGGGAGCCACGCCCGCATGGTCCCGGGCGAAAGCTTCCGCGTTTTCGCGCCGTGTGTCCGCCACAGCGACCAGCTCGCAGTCCTCGGCCGCCTCGAAACCCTTCGCGTGATTGTAGGCCATACCGAATCCCGTCGCGCCCTTGGTCCTGCGCGGGCGGCCCGCGCCGATTATCGCGGCTCTCAGCAGCGACATAACTGGAACTCTCTTTCTACGAGCGGCAAAAGGTACACATCAACGGAACAAGATGATCCGCAGCCCACCTCCCCCTCTTGTGTGCTGATCTTATTCGGGCAGCGCTGCGTGCGCCACGTTGTTGAAGGTGGTTATTTCGTCCTCTATCTCGCCGTTCGGATCCACGACGACGTAGATGTCGTGCGCTTCCTTCGTCGGGGCCCAGCCGATTCCGACGGTGGTCGCCCTGGGCTCGAGATCGTTGGGCGCCTCGATGTTCGGCACGAGGTTTCTCCCTAGCTCCTTTCCGCCATCGTCGGGGTCGCCGTCGTAGAAGACCACTTCGACGTTTTTGACTCGCTTGGAGCCGACGTTGTGAATCTTGGCGAGGATGACGCCGCCGACTCTCATCTCCTCGTACCTGATGTCCTCCGCCGAGAGGCCCGGGTCGGGCGCAAGTCCCGCCACCCTGCCGCGCTGCGATTGGTCAACCTCCACTATGTACGTCACGAGAGGCTCGACGGTTATGCGGATGGGCGTTCCCGCCTGGGCGAAGACGAATTCGCGCTCTTCCGCGACCGAGTCCATGAGGTCATTCTCGTCCGCGTCGGGGCCGTACTTGAGGACGTATCGCCCGCTGGGCTCCAGCTCCCACGGAACGATGCCCACCTCGCGCGTCTCCGGCGTCATGTTGCAGTAAAGAAGCCGGAAACCCTGCGCGTCGGAAGCCATGAGCGCAGCGGCGAAGTATTTCGTGGTATCGTCGTACGTGACCGCCATGCTGGCGAGGCCGCCCGTGTATATGATGAGCGGGTTCGGAAATCCGGCAAAACCCACCCGGTCCGTCGCCGACGCGAGCGTAGTCATGAGAGGCCATCTCATCTTCATCATCTCGTGCGCATAGGAGGCGTGGTCAATTATCTGCTCTCTGGTTATGTCGTTCTCGAGCTTTCCCTTCCTGCCTTCCATCATGCGCTTGACCGAGAGCCACGTTTCGACGCCTTTTAGCTCCTTGGCGGCCCATTTATCGCTCCCCTCCTCCGGAGCGGCTTCCTCTTCGGGCGATTCCTCGGCGGCGGCTTCGGGTTTTCCGCTTTCTGCCTTTTTCTCTGCCGTGATGTATTTGGGCTGCCATCGCTCGAGAATGACTTTGAGGCCGTCGCGCGTGTCCTCCGACGGACGGATCCAGGAAGCGCGGCTCAGCCTGGTAGCCACCTGGAGCTCGGGCACGTAGCCGTACTTGGCGGCGAGCTCGTACTCAAGCCGGAGCGGCTCGACGTACTTCACGTCTCCGGTCTGCTTGTGCGCGGCGATGAGCAGCTGCTGCATATAGTTCTTGTAGCGCTGGCCCTGGCGGCCAGCCCAATCGTAATTGACCGTTCCGCCCGGGTGGGATGCAGTGTACCAATTCTCCGAGGCCGTCCCGCCTATGAGGGCATCCGGGAAGGAGACGTCCGCCGGGATTATGCCTCTCGGCTTTCCCCTCTCCGTGGACATGGCGTCACGGACCCAGCCATCGGCCAGTTCGGCGACCACTTTCGAAATCGCGGGGTTCTGGTTGTACTCGAGCACGGCAAAGGCCGGCTGCGCGGCGCGGAGGTTGATCCACGAGTCATTAGCCTGATAGCCGCCGCCCATCTGTCCGGCACCCATGAAGTTCGCCCGGAAATGCCGGAGGCCGTGTACGTTGGGCGCGGTCCAGAAGTCCCGCATGAGCTTTCCCGTCTTGAAACTTCGCTCGATCCACAGAGGATTGCCGTAGTCTATCTTCATCATCATTCCCAGCGTGTCGCCGGTAGGCTCCGCCGTATGCTCCGCGTCCGCCGTCGGCAGCGAGTAGCCGACGTCGTCATCAATACCTCCGTACCGCCAGTTGGCCTCGCAGAGCTTGCGCGCGCCGGCGATTGTCGTGTCCGAAACGCCGCGACTCACGAACGCCACGTAGGCCAGTCCTCCCACCATCTCGACGTCGTCGCTCAGTCCGCCGCCGATGCTGCCTTCCGGCTGCTGCTTGAACCTGATCCACCACTCCGCCCAATCAACCTGGCTCGCCCAGGCAGCCTGCAGCGACCTCGCCCACTCGGGCGCGCCCTCGGACTTGGCATAGTAATCTTCCAGAACCCAGTCCGTCGGCTTGCTGCCGTCTCCGTATCGCTCCCACTCCTGGTGGAGGTAGTACTTGACGTAGCGGTTATCGGGGAACTTCTTTTCCAGCCTGTCGAGGATTTGTCGCTCCATTCCCAGAACCGGGATATAGGGCATGAGCATGTGAGTGGCTCGCGCGATGTAGAGCTGCGTCTTGTAGTGAAGCGGCGAGTCGTCGTTTATGAGCCACCACCATCCGATGGCTTTGTCGTTTTCGATGAAGTGGTTCTTTCCCAGCTCGCCGCGGGTGAGATGAATGGTCAGGGCCTCCTCAAATATCGCCGCATCCTGCACGAGTTCAGCCGCGCCATTCTCATCCGGGTGAGCCGCGGCATATTCACGCAGCAGCGCCAGCGCCGCGGGCACCAGCTTTTCCTCCTCCTCGATCTCCAGCCGTCCCGCAAGCCACAGCCCGACGGCCGCCCTGGCCGCCTGCGCCTCCGGCTCCCTTACCCCTTTGACCGCTCTCAGCGAGCCCGCGAAATCCTTTTCGTTGAATTTCGCGATCGCATCATTCAGAGCCTCGGACCGGAGCGGCCGCGCAAGCTTTAGCTTGTCATCCTCGGCCACCACCGGGGCGGGCACGTGCGGTACTATCTCGATGCCCATGACGCTGTTATGTAGGAATGGCCAGCCAATGTAGTTATACGGCGGTTCATTGGGATACCCCAGCGGCCCGGGGCGCCAGGCGAGGTAGGGGCTGTCCCATTTCGACTGCTCAGCCATGTGCTCATCGTAATAGGTTTGATTCTTCTGGAGCGATACGCGGACGGCGCCGTCTTTGACTTCCACTGTGTGGCGGACGTACGCCCACCACCCGGCGGGCGTTTTCATGACCATCCGATAACTGCCGGGTCTCCAGGCAGCCGCGCGCTCAGTCGTAAGCTCCCCGTTCATCCGCACGTCAATGGAGCCGATTGCCCTTGAAAGGTCGCCGATGGTAAGCGTCACTCGGTAGGTGCCGTTGGGGACATCCGCGCGGAAGAGCAGATCGCTTTCGCTGACCACACCGTCGCGAGTCAGGTCGGTCGCGTCGCTTTGGAAATAGCCCTCCCCCATGCTGCGCCCGCCCGCGCTGCCTGCCAGCGCGGGCAGTGCATACAGCACTCCTTGAGGCGCGGTTCCTTCCCATCCGTACCCACTCGACTCGCTGTACGTGTCGTCTCCGGTCAGCCGTTGATACCCCGGCATGACCGGGGAATCGGCGGTGCCGCAATCGAAACGCCATTTAGCTTCCGCTCCCTGTGCGGTGCACAGAGTCGCAAACGATGAGATGATAACGATACAAAGAAGGCCATTGATGAAACGGCGCAGACAATTCATGCTTCACCCCCTGATTTAGAAGATCGAAGTCGAGCGCGGCATGCGGTCAGACATTGTGCGCCGCTTACGGGACGTTTCCGCTCGCTGCGCACGGACGAATATTATGCCTCTCCCCGCCGCGCTTTACAAGCTCCCTCCAGGAAACGCGGCTGCATCGAGCGAGCGTGGGAAACCTATCTCTCTGTGCCGTCGCGACCTTGCGCCTCACCTATCTGGAGGGCTCCGGGTAGCGTCCTGTGACTACCGTCACGGTTATTCGCTCAGCGTCGCGCAGCACGCTGAGCTTCAACCGCTCGTCCGGCTCGGTTTCCGCCAGAAATCCCTGCAACTCTTCAGCCGTTCGGATTTTTTTTTCGTTTACGCCCAGGATAATGTCGCGGGGCTTCAGGCCCCATTTTTCCGCCGGGCCCCCGGAGACCACGTCCATAACCAGCACCCCGTCCACATCCCGCACGCCGGACTTCTCCGCCAGCTCCGGCGTCAGGGTTGCGATCTGAACTCCGAGCCAGCCGCGCGGCCTTTCCCTCGTTTCCGCGGGGACTTCGCGCTGCTGCTCGGGGAACTCGCCTAGCACTACGGCCACCCAGAGCTTTTCCCCGCGGCGGCTGAGATCGATCCTCACCTTGTCTCCTGCACCGGCCAGTGCAACCAACGCAGAAACTTGTTCCGCTTCGCTAACCGGTTTCCCGTCAACTGCCGTGATTATGTCTCCGGTCTTCAAACCGGCCTTTTGCGCCGGCGCTCCCGCGAGCACATCAACGATCGCCGCACCCGGGATGTGCTTAATGCCGAGACTCTTTGCCAGGTCCGGCGTCATCGTCGCGATCTGTGCCCCAAGGTATCCAGGCTTCTTCGGAACGGCTTCCTGCTCAGGAGGCGGCTCCGGCTGCTTCGGCTCCTCCCGGCGCTCCTCCGGAGGCAGTATCTCCGGGGCCTCTGCAGGTTCTGCCTCAGTGGGCGTTGGCGGCAGCTCAGGGACCAAAGGCGCGTCGGTCGGCTCGATCTCTTCTGGTTGTTCTCCTTCAAGCTCTTCGCCGACCGCAATTGAGGCCAGCATCTCCCGGAGTTCGGCCTCAATCGCTTCGAATTCCTCCGGCGGAAGAGCTATCGTGAGCAGGTAGGCGCTGCCGTCGCCGCCGACAATCGTCTGAAGGAGGTGGTATTTCTGTTCGCGCCGCTCGATCTCTCCCTCGATCTGGAATCCCCGTGCAGCCGCGCTCTCGAACGGCTTGCGCTCCACCGCGGCACCCACCGATCTGAGGTCTTTTTCGAATCCGGCCGCTAGCTCCTCGAGGCTCTCCTCGCCGCCTATTACCTGCTCGACCCTCAAGGTTTCACCCGATGTCCTCACCAGGTAGAAGCTCCGTTCGTCGTCGGGGACTTCCCGCCAGCCGGGACCGTACCCGATTCTGAGACCTCCGTCGGGCGTAACTGCTTCGAAGAGTTGGGTCGCGCCAAACGCAGACGGCACTGCAACCAGCAGCAACGCCGCCGCTGCAGCAAAAGTTCTGCCTACCAGTGTGGACATTGCTCACTCTCCAGCATCTTTCTCAGCCTTGCCCTCGGGTCAACAATAGGTCTGGGCGTTGGGGACGCCGTCGCGACGCCTTCTCCTTTGGGAAGCTCCACATCCTTCGGCTTGCCCAGATCGTCAACAGTTAAGTGCGGCTCGGTTTCAGGCTTTTTGGCCACCCTGATCTTATCGTGCATGTCGATAGCGGCATCAATGGCCGTGAAGCTGGGAGGTCGCTTCTTGCCCAACTGCGCTTTCCTCACAAGCCCGATCTGCTCCGGGCTAAGCCTGCGCAGCATGATGCCAACCGCGTACGAGCGCTGCTCGATTTCTGAGTCGATTCGGCTCAACTCCTTGCGGGCGCTTTCGACCTCCTCCGCTGGTTGTTCATTTTTCGAAACTACCGATTGCAGCTCAGTCGCCCTGCCCTGCTTTTCGGCCTCATATTCGCGGCGGCCGTTGATAGCGCGTTCGAGAGCGACTCTTCTGAACTTCTTTGCCTGTTCCAGGTGTTCCAGCAGGATCTCGCTCAGAACTATTTCTCTCTCCACATCCCGGTCGAACTTACCTCTCTTGCCCAGCTTCTTCTGCGCCTCATTGAACTCCTTTTCCTTCTTGTTCAATCGCAACGTCAGCATCTGCTGGAATGCCTTATCTACCGGCATGCCGCTCTTGAGCTTGAGCCAGCGCTTTGCCAGGCTAATTTGCGCATTCGTGAAGAGTCCCGACTCCTCCGCTGCCTTCACGAAAGCGTAGTGAGGCCCGCCCTCCTCCTTGGCGACCGCCGCTGTAAGTTCATTCAAAAGCCTCGCGCCCTCCTTCTTTGCGGCCATCGCACCCACCATTTCCCTGATGTTGTACTTGGCCAGCGCGTGCACCAGACCCCTAAGATCGTCCGCATATTTCCCCTCGTACTTCCGCACGAAGTGTTCCTGGTCAAGCACGATGTCCAGTCCGTCGCCCGTCTCGAGCTTCAGGTTGCCGTAGAGCCTCTCGAAGTAAGGGTGATCTCTGCCTATGGCCACAAGCCGCCCGTCCTGCATGATGAAGATCTTCGCTCGCAGCTTTCCCACCAGCTTGAGGAACCGAAGAGTGCCGACGTTAATGTACCGCTCCGCCTGCGTGATGCCTTTGCCGACATCGGTGATGTACTTCTCCACCGCCTTCATGTCCCAGTCCTCGGCCGACGTGTCCATGCGGTCGAACGGATCCTGGAAGCATTCGATCTCCCACTCCGAGGGGTCCATTCCTGCATGCTGTCGGAAGTAGTTGTCGAAGAAACCTTTCACCTCGCCGGAGGCTGCCACCGCCGCAACCAGGGCGGTGAGATCGTTATCGCTGGCCGTCCCCTGGAATTCCTTCCCCTCGGGGTCTGCGCTCGAGCCGTCAATGTAGAACGCCACCAGTTTTCCTGGAAACTTGCCGGCGGTCGCTTCCATCGTGGCCTGCACCAGATATCTCACCTGGTCAACTATCACCTTCTCAACATCTTCGGGCAGCAGTGGCTCGCCGTCGAGCTCCATGCCCTTTATCTTCCTGAGTTCCTTCAGGCTGAATTTCCTGAGCAGTGAGGAGGCCAGCTCGACGCTCGTGCCCCCTTGTTTTTCCACTTCCGCCTTGAACTTTTCCACCTCTCCCTGAACGTACCTGGATAGTCTCCTCTCGTATTCGAACTCGGACGAGAACATGCTCGCGAGCTTCATGCTCCAGTGCTCGAAGGAAGCCCACAGCTTCTCGCTTTGCTTCCCGGTCATTTCCGTTTCCGCGATCGACCTCAGCGCCCCCCATTTTCTCTTCACGTAAGCCCAGACGTTCACGTAATCGAGGATCTTTGAGACGCTTTCGTCGAGCTGGCGGACTTTTTCGACTTGCTCCGGTGTAAGCTGCTCGACGTTGGCGAGAAGCCCTACCTCCTTATACAGGCCGAGGAACAGCTCGACCGCCGTGTAAAACGGATGGCCCGTTATGCTCGCAACCGCATCTTCGCCAAGTTGAGTCATCGACCGCAGCTTTACGGCAGGCTCGTTGTTGAACTTAACTTGCTGCTCCTGCGCCCGCGCGCTGAACGAACCCCATATAGCACTTGCCGTCTCCACGGTGCACATGCCTATGAAGTCGGTGTAGTTCTGATCTTTCACGCCTGCTTTTCTGGCCGCTTCCCCGATGGCCTCTTCCGCCGCCTCTTCCAGGATGTTTTCGACCACGTTCCGGAATCCCTTCCATCCCGTGAGTGCGCCGCTGAACGGGTTCACCACGCCGTACAGGTATTCCAAGAGGCTGGTGGGCCCGCCCCCGCCCGCAACGAGCCCGACCTTTCCGAACACGTAGCCGAAACCCGCAGCATACACCCCCATGTTCCCCCAGTTCTCGAGCACGTTCCTTCCCATCCCCTTCGTAATCTCCCAATTGATCTGCTGCTTCAGCTCCTGGAACTTCGAGTCGTCCACGACATATTTCGCGTACTCCTCCGTTTGCTTGTCGAACTCCTCGAACATCTTGTCGTCCCAGCTCAGCTCCTCGAATTTCTTCTCATCGATCTTGAACTTGGGGACTTTGACGAGATGTGGCAGATAGCCGCGGTCTCTCATGACGTCCAGAAGCGCCAGCGCCTGGTAGTAGTCATACGCCAGAATCGCGTCGCGGTAGCGGAGCTTCATAATGATTGGTTCGGCCTTTGCGGCATTCATTCGCGCCGCGGACTGGCAAAGCCGAAGTCGATGCTCATAGCTGCCCTTCAGCAGCTTTTCTTCCGGTGTCCGCGTCCCCTTTGCGTCCAGCTCCCGGATCATTCTCTTCAAGTAGCAAATCCTGCGCATGAATTCGTAGTTCTCTATGGTGACCCACGCGTACAGATAATCGGGGTTTGTGACGAGCATCCGCTTGTGGAACGAGTAGGCGGCGAGGCTCGTCTCCTCCAAGACTTTCGGGTCGGGGTTGTACCCGCAGTCGGCGAAGTCCACCCTGATGATGTCCATCTGATGCTGCTGATGCTCCTTCAGCTTTATGTGCTCGTTGCGTATCTGGACGTTGCCTTTGAGCCATTCGATCCCCGCGTTGAAGTGGGTGGAAATGGCCGTCACGGGCTTGGTCCATATGGACCAGGTGAACTTGCCGGTTTCCGGGTCGCGGCCCAGGTGCGACGCGTGCGCTCGCGCCGCATCACGCCGAATAAGCTCCGTCATCGCTTTGGCTATCCTCAGCTCGTTCGCCCTTATCTGGAGCGGCTTCGTCTCAATTACCCCCAGGATTCGCCAAAGCCCTCCGTTGGTCATCTCGCAAAATCGCCTGTCGTCGTTCAGCATCTTGTAGCCCAGGCCCGATTCCGACGGCGGCAGCCTTACCCCCTCCAGCGAACCGCCCTTGTTGTGCCAGTTGTTCAGGGACTGAAGCTGACTCGCGTCGCACTTCTGGATCACTCGAAGGAAGTCGATCTTCGCCGACGTCTCCTCGCGAAGTTTGTCAATCCGCTCCTGGATTCTTCCCTCCCGCGTCTTCCAATCCCAGCCCGTAACGTTAGCTACCGTCCATACCATAGCGTCCGACCCCAGCCCCGTCGCCATGTCGAAGAAAGTGTAAGGTACCTGGGCGAAAGCGAGGAAGGCTCCCGTAGCATCCTTCAACTTGTTTGTGTGATCCCTGTTCCACGCGTCGAAGAAATTTTTCTTCCACTGGTCGTAGCCGGCCAGCCTGCTTTTGCTCTGCTCGAGCAGGTCTTCCCCTTCCGCCTCGCTCTTGATCAGTCCAATTATCCCCCGGCCCGCCAGCGTCCTTGCTACCGTCCCCTTGGCCCCCAGCACCGCCTGGGTATCGCGCAGGGGCTTCGCTCCTACCCTTTCGATCTCCTCCCACATCAGGTTAAGCTGTTCAAGTTGCGCAAAAGCCTCCGCGGCGAGGCCCATTATCTGCCAGACCTTAAGCGCAAGGTCCATCTCTTCCCTCACCCACCTGCAGTCGTCCATCCTGTCCCAGTGAACCGAACTGACCAAATCAGGATGCCCGGTCCCCGGGCTCATCGCGTAGCCGGATTGCTGAAGCTCCCGGATCTCGTCTCTGCTGTACATCTTCGGCTCGCCGATATTCCCCTTCCAATGCTCGGGTGGGCCCGATTCTTCTCCCAGCTCCAGCTCCATCGGGATCACAGGCTGTTCCTGCAGCAGCGACTCGATCCTGCTCAGCCCGTGACTTGAGACCTCCTCCGGCTGCCAGAATTGGACACGGCTTTTCCTCAGGAGGACTCTCGCCCTGTCGTGCGACGCGTTGCGGTGGTCTGCTGCTGCGATCCTCGCCTGCCTCAGCACCCTGGCGCGCGTGGCGAGCGCTTCGTCTCCGAACCGCTTCCATGCCTCACCCTCACGGTCCAGCCTGTTATAGACAAAGGCCAGGTCCGTGTAGAACTTCTGAGCCGCCTTGCGCGCCTTGTCTCGCGCTTCCTTGCGCTTCCTTTCCGCCTCGGCCACCTCCGTAATGGCATTCGCAT
>CAZUUK010000008.1:0-66143 GCA_964622675.1 uncultured Planctomycetota bacterium
GTAAACCACAGCCGGATGAACTTCACCTTGTTTTCCTTCACCGTCTTCAGCACGTATTCCCTGTCCTTCGTTGTCACCACTTCTCCCTCCTTCATCATTCGTAGCGCGTCACCTCTCAAAACTTGTCAGCCTCCGTATCGGAGCACTCAGCCGCGCCGCTGACCGGCGCTCGCCTCTCTCCGCTTCGCACCGCCTCCTTACCAACCCGAAAGTATAGCCTGAACGTTCCACAATACAACAGCATTCGACTCACGGGCATTGTGCCGCTCTTCCCTCCGCGGCTCGCCCACCGTCGAGTTCCGTGCCCTCACCCAGAAAAGCCGCTCTCCTTTTACCCTATCGCCGCGCTTCCCCGCTCACGCGTCCTTATCCTTATGCACTCAGGCAAATCAAGGATGAATATCTTGCCGTCCCCAATCTCGCCCGTCCTCGCTCCCTTAATGATCGCATCCACCGTAGGCCGGACGAAATCCTCGTTGACCGCAATCTCCAGCCGCACCTTCTTCAGCAAATTAACCTCTGTGACCACTCCCCGATACGCCTCACGGTAACCCTTCTGCTGCCCGCATCCGAGAGCGTTCGTAACCGACATCTTGAACACCTCCGCATCGTAAAGCGCCCCCTTCACGTCGCTAAGCTTCTCCGGCTGTATGTATGCCACGACCAGTTTCATCGTCTCTATTCCTTCACTGCGTCGTGAATATCTGGAAACCCGCGTATGCCTCCATCCCATGCTCCCCTATGTCCAGACCTCTTATCTCCTCCTCTTTCGAGACCCTCAGGCCGATCGTCCTCTTCACAGCCATGAACACCAGACCCATCGTCACCATGGCAAACAGCGACACCGTCAGAGCCCCGAGCGCCTGCACTCCCAATTGGCTCAAACCGCCCCCGTGCAGGAGCCCCTCACGCGCCAGCCCCAGAGACTCCCTCCCCCATATCCCCACCGCCAGCGTGCCCCAGATCCCGTTCATCCCGTGCACAGGCACCGCACCAACCGGGTCGTCCACCCCTATTTTGTCAAGGAACCTTACGCCGAGCACTACCACCAAGCCAGCAACCGCGCCTATGACAAGCGCAGCCGCCGGCGAGACGAACGCACATGGCGCTGTAATCGCCACCAGCCCCGCCAGCGCCCCGTTCATCGTCATAGAAAGGTCCGGCTTCCCAAACATCGCCCACACAATGACCATCGCGCTTATCGCCCCCGCCGCCGCCGATAGATTTGTGTTCGCCGCTACCAGCGCTATCGTACTCCCGTCGCCGACTGACAGCGTCGACCCGGGGTTGAAGCCAAACCAGCCGAACCAGAGCAAGAACACACCCAGCGCCGCCAGCGGGATGGAGTGCCCCGCGATCATCTTCGGCTCCCCCGTCCGCCCGAACTTACCTACCCGCGGCCCCAGCAGCACCGTCCCCGCGAAACCCACCCAGCCTCCTGTCGCGTGGACCACGGTAGAGCCCGCGAAATCCCCGAACCCGAGCCCTGCAAGCCATCCCTCCGAGCTCCAGATCCAGCGCCCGATCATCGGATACACCACCGCGCTTATCACGGCTGTGTACACGAGGTACGCCGGGAATCTCATCCGCTCCGCCATCGCTCCCGCTACAATCGTCGCCGCAGCCCCGCAGAACGCCGCCTGAAAAAGCCAGAACGCGAATATCGGAACTCCCGACGGGTTATCGGCAGCGGACATCCCAAACCCCCTCAACCCAATAAGCGCGTTCCCACGCCCAAACATCAGCGCGTATCCCGCAGCGAAGAACATGACGCTTGCCACGCAGTAGTCCAGAAAATTCTTTGTCAGAATGTTGCACGCGTTCTTCGCCCTCGTGAACCCCGCCTCCACCATCCCGAACCCAGCCTGCATTAAGAAAACCAGAAAAGCCGCCAGCAGCACCCAAAGAGTGTCAAGCCCGCGAACAATCGAGGCAGCACCAGGCTCGGCCGCAGAAGCCTCCGTGCCGACGACGCAAGCATATGCTAACACCAAGACGACCGCTTGCCTTCGTCTCACAAGCCTACTCCTTCGCAGAATCGCTGGACATCCTCGGTCCGCGGTGGCCCGCTTCCGCATTCTTCGCCGCAAGCTCCAGCGCCCTTCGCACACCGCATAGGGCAACAATCGTGCCACACCCCCTAACAGATCACGCCATGCGCCGTATCCACTTGATGAGTAAGCACTTACAAAACGGCGGGCATGTGGGGGAACGCGCAGTTCAGTCTCTGCAAATGCCCTACGCAATGGTAGGATTTAGAGCCGAGCTACGCGAATGTAGGAGATTCGTCAGCCCACCTCGAAGCCAGATCAAAACCGCCCTACCGCCCCTGCTTCAGACCTGCGCCGCCTGGCGAGCGCACTGGAACCCTCTCCCAAGATCGCACAGTACGCACGTATCCGGAATGTTCTCCGCCATCGAAACCTGGTCCGCGCATTGTGCGCAGAGATATTCCTCCCCCTTCTTCATCGGCCCCGGGCAGGGTGTGATGGTCATCGGACATATGTCTATGCACGTGTTGCACTGCTTGCAGAAGTCAGGCTTCACCCCGAACGGGAATTCAACACGACGATTCTTGCCGCGCCCAACAAATCCTATTGCCCGCGCCTGCCACACTTCCTCACACACCCGCACGCACCGCCTCCTCCGAAATGTACCCCTCCTCTTCCTGAACATCCTGAAGCACTTCTACCAACTCATGTCCCTCGCCCTTCCGGGCTTCCAGAATTCCTCCCAGCATGTCGGCTCTCGTCCCTCCTTCTCATAATCTTGTGCGAAAACTAGGTCCCGAACGTCATGCACTCCGCCGGCTGATTGGCAAGTGCTGCATCCCTAACTCAACGCTGTAAGGTCACTGCGCAAGGCAGAACCCGCTTCCACACACCGCTGCAGCCCGATCTTTGGAAGAGGACGTGAAAACTACTAGGCCCACAGCCCCCGACTGGCCGCCCAGCGCCTTTCCCCTGAGTTGACAAATGAGGTAACAAACGTAAAATTAGTACCTTGAGGCACACAAAGGGGGCGACTCCCCCTTTCGCGCGCACCTGGAAATGAGCGCTCGCCATGGAAAACGCAAAACCGATCGGAACCCTCTTTAGGATAAGGACTCCGGTCCGACGCCTCGCGCTTCCCCGGCACAGAAGGAATCGCCCCGTCTCCCTCGCGAAATACACGCCGCTTCTCTATTGTCGCATTCCCTCTTCCTGCACCTCCGCGGCCATCATCGGGCCCCATCATCTGGGGCACGCGCTGCTTAGCCGGCTAACCGCGGACCAGGTGCTTCAGAATGAAAATCATTTCTATTGCTCGGGCACATGGAACTCCCGCGAAAGGAGTCAGCAACAATGGCCAAGCTAAACCCCTTTGCGAATGCGCAAAAACAGGTCGATAGATGCGCAGAAATCCTGAATCTCGACCCCGGTGTCTGCTCCATGATTCGAGTTCCCATGCGCGAACTCCACCTATCGCTGCCCGTCCGCATGGATGACGGCTCTACCCGAGTATTCCAGGCCTTCAGGGTCCAATACAACGACGCGAGAGGCCCTTCCAAAGGCGGAATCAGGTTCCACCCAGACGAGACAATCGACACCGTCCGGGCGCTTGCCGCCTGGATGACGTGGAAATGCGCTCTCCTCGACCTCCCTCTCGGTGGGGCCAAAGGCGGGGTCATATGCAACCCGAAAGAAATGTCCGAGGCGGAGCTCGAGCGACTCAGCCGTGCGTACGTACAAGGCGTATATGCCTTCATTGGCCCCGAGAAAGACATCCCCGCCCCCGACGTGTACACAAATCCGCAGATAATGGCCTGGATGATGGACGAATACTCGAAAATGGCGTGTAAGAACCAGTTCGGCGTCATCACCGGAAAGCCGCCCTGCATCGGCGGGTGTCTCGGACGTGACGACGCCACCGCTCGCGGCGGCATGTACGTCATTCGCGAGGCCGCAAAACAATGCAGCCTAGATCTCAGCAGCGCCACCGTCGCCATCCAGGGGTACGGCAACGCCGGTTCCTGCGCGGGAGCCCTTGCACAATCGCTCTTCGGTTCAAAAATAGTCGCCGTCAGCGACAGCAAAGGCGCCGTCTTCAGCTCGCGAGGGATAGACCCCGTCGCCGCCTCCCAGCACAAAGCCCGCACCCGCTCTGTCACCGGACTCCCCGGCACCGAAAGCATCTCCAACGAGGAGCTACTTGAACTGGACGTCGACATACTCGTACCGGCGGCTTTGGAAAATGTCATCACCGAGAAAAACGCCCCCAACGTCAAGGCCAGGATTCTCGCCGAATTAGCCAACGGCCCTACCACTCCACAAGCTGACGAGATTCTCTCCGAAAACGGCATCCACATCCTGCCGGACTTCCTGTGCAACGCCGGCGGCGTCACCGTCTCCTACTTCGAGATGGTCCAGAACTCCTCCATGTACTACTGGGAACGAGAAGAGGTCGAGCAGCGTCTTGACAAGAAGATGACTCGTGCATATCACTCTGTCCTGTCAGCCTCGAAGCAATATGGCATAAACATGCGTGAAGCTGCCTACGTCGTCGCCGTCAGCCGCGTCGTCGAAGCCATGAGGCTTCGCGGATGGGTCTAGCTTGCGCCCGACCCCTCGCCTCCGCTCAACCTGTGCCGGCAACCACGCCCCTCTCTTCCAAGCGCGAATGTTCCCTATTGGCCGTGGAAGATTAGACCGGCTTCACGTACGTACGTATCTCGACGCTTTTACCTCTCTTCGCCTCCCTTCCGGCGAGCCGTTGCTTATGATCCTCTCCGCTTCCTCCCGGTAAGCATCCATCACGTACGGAATCCCCGAAACCCTCGCAGCCTCCTCCGTCAGTGCCATCACATCGCTGCGCCCGATTGTCGAAACTCGGAAGTTCCTGCTCCCCGCCATGATCTGCTGCAGCCCCACCCTAAGCTTGTCCGCGAACGTATAAACCCCTATCGCACCCAGCGGCATCTCCTTTACACGCTCTCTCCCGTACTTGCTCACCAGGGTCTCGTATGTGACGAATATCTCCTCTACGCTCCTGCCGAACTGCGACACCGTCTTCGGCAGCGCCTTCTCTCCCTCTTCCAGCCAGACGCCTATATTCTTCCCAACCATCCCAGGGATCATCAGCGCCCTGCCCATGCAGACCGCCTTGAAGTAAGGCGCCCCCATGGCAAGCACCTTGAATACGTGATCCTCCGTTGACAAGCCTCCACCCATAGCCAAATCCGGCACGTACGCACCCCTGGCAGCCAGCTTCTCGCACAGCTCGTACGCCATTGACTGCAGATAGAAAGTCGGCACGCCCCACTCCATCATCATCCGCCACGGGCTCATCCCCGTCCCGCCTGGAGCACCGTCGATCGTAACCAGGTCAACCCTGGCATCCGAGGACCACTTAAGTGCCATCGCCAGCTCCCGCATCGGATAGGCGCCCGTCTTCAGCGTCACGCGCTCCGCCCCCAGCCCCCTCAGTCGCTCCACCTCCCGCGCGAAGCCTTCCTCATCTATAAAACCCAGCCGCGAATGTCGCTCGAACTGCTTCATCGCTCCGTCCTTAAACGCAGCCTGGATCGCCTCGTTGGACGGGTCCGGCGTGATGAGATAACCGCGCCTCTGAAGCTCAAGCGCCCGCTCGAGTGAATCAATCTTTATCTCACCCCCGATGCACTTCGCCCCTTGCCCCCACTTCAGCTCCACCGTCTTCACCCCCAGCTTCCCAACTGCATATTCCGCCACCCCGAACTTCGTATCCTCCACATTCATCTGCACTATCAGGTCGCCGTACCCCTCGTGCCATTTCCGATACACCTCCACGCGCCGGCGCAGCTCAGGCGACTCAATAATCTTCCCGTTACCGTCCAGCTCCAGCCCCGGATCGATCCCGCACACGTTCTCGCCGCACACGAGTGTTATCCCCGAAATGGCAGCGCCCGCAGCGAAGTGCTCCCAGTTCCTCCTCGCTATATCTGTCGACCCCAGCGCGCCCGTGAATACAGGAACGCGTAACTTCACCTTGTTCCTGTCACCATATTCCGTCTCCGTGTCAACCATGGGAAACAGCGTATTGTCCGGCGTACCATCTTCACCATCCGGAAGTCCCTCCGCACCCAGCGCGTAGCCCTGGATGTTCAGATGAGAATAATCCACCGGATAGTCCTTATCCGCCCCGGCGGTGATCGTCCCGAACGGCCCCGGGTAAAGCACCTCTCTCCCTCGGTACGTCGCCTTGAAAATCTCGCAGTTGCCCCTGCACCCGTCTATGCACCGCGTGCAAATCCCCGAGGCAGGAGCCACGTCCCTCGAGCGATTAGATGTCTGAGTGGCTTCGTTCGCGTTCGGTCTGCGCAAGCTCATTCGTCCTCTCCTTCCTGAACAAACCTCCTCCGCTCTCCGTCTGCCCGTAACTCTCGAAGCGTCCCAGCCGTTGCACCCACGGACTCCGCCCCTCCGCAACCCACTACGCAGAGCCGCCGGGTCGCCTTCAAGAGAACCATGTGAGCAACATTCGTGCCGTCCCAGCTACCCTCTCTTAAGTCACCTTGAGATAAAGGCTTGCGCTTGATGAGCCTAGACCCCGACCGCCAGGAACCCACGCCCGTGTCGGAATTTCAGCCCCAGGATACAAATAGGTAGGTCCGCCCCTTAACCCCTCCTCACCCTCACTCCCCCCGCGCCCCGCTCACTTCCCAGCCCGGAACCGCTTCGCGTCAATCCCGTACTCCCTCACCCGAAGGCCCATCACCCTCTCAGTAATCCCCAGCGCCCTCGCCGCCTTTGCCCTATTCCCTCCCGATTCCTTCAGCGCCTCGACGACTGCCTCTCGCTCCACGCTCTCCACAGTGGCCTTCAGAGTCCCCCGCCGAGCTTTCGTCCCCGCATCCAACCCCTGCAGCGTCGGCGGAAGATGATGCGCGTGAATCACATCATCGCTGCTGAGAATAACCGCTCGCTCAATGCAGTTCTCCAGCTCCCTCACGTTCCCCGGCCAGTGATAGCTCATGAGAAGGTCCAGCGCGTGCGTGGATATCCCCCGAATCGCCTTCTCGTTCGCCTTGCTGTACCGCTCCACCAGGAAGTTCGCGAGCAGCGGAATATCCGTCCTTCGCTCGCGCAGCGCCGGAATCTGAATCGTAAACACGTTTAGCCGGTAGTAAAGATCCTGTCTGAACCTCCCCTTCCTGATCAACTCCTCCAGATTCTGGTTCGTCGCCGCGAGCACCCGCACGTCCGTCTTTATCGTCTCCGTTCCGCCGACCCGCTCGAACTCCCTTTCCTGCAGCACTCGAAGCAACTTAACCTGCGTCGCCGCCGAAAGGTCACCGACCTCGTCGAGGAAAATCGTCCCTCCCGAAGCCAGTTCAAACCGCCCCTTCCGCCTCGCGATCGCCCCCGTGAAAGCCCCCTTTTCGTGACCGAAGAGCTCACTCTCGATCACCGTCTCAGGCAGTGCCGCGCAGCTCACCCTTATAAAGGGCTTCCCCGCCCTCAGACTGTTGTAATGGATCGCATGAGCAACCAGCTCCTTCCCCGTCCCGCTCTCACCCTGGATCAGCACCGTCGCATTGCTCTTCGACACCCGCGCAATAAGATCGTAAACCGCCTCCATCGCCCTCGATTCGCCGATAATATTCGACGGCCGGAACCGCCCCTTCAGCTCTTCCTGCAGCCGGACGTTCTCTTCCACCAGCCGCTGCCGCTCCTCCTCCGCCGCCTGCCGCAGTCCAACCGCCTGCGAGATCATCGAAGCGATAATTGAAAGTAACCGCACGTCCTCTTTCAGCGACACCGACTCCGCGAAAAGACGGTCCGCGCTCAGCGTCCCGATCACCTCCTTGCCCAGCCTGATCGGCGCGCAGATGAACGAAATGTCCTTCTTGCTCAGACCCTTTCGCGCCCCGGTGCGGTCCAGAAAAAGCGGCTCCTCCGAAATCCTCGGCACCGCCGCCGCCTTCCCCGTCTCCACCACCCTCCCCGTCACCCCCTCCCCGACCCTGTACCTCCCCAGCTCCCGTTGTTTCTCCGAAAGCCCGTACGCCGCCTCTATGAATATCTCTCCCGTCTGCCGGTTCAGAAGCGTCAGCGTCCCCCGCACCATCCCCATATTCTTCGCCATCGCCCTCAGCACCGGCTCCGCCACGTCCCGCAGATCCAGGCTCCGCTCCAGCGCCTGGCTGATCTCAAAAAGCAGCGAAAGCTCCTGGATCTCCCGCTTCACCTCCGCCGCATTCCTCGGCATATCCACCACCCCCTAAACCACGCGTCGTATCCCCCGACCTCTCATCATCCTACCAATTCGTAGGAAAAAATGGAAGCCCCCAACACCACCCCTGAAACCTGCGCTATTCGCACAGCACTCTATGGATTAGTCGGCGCGCCTCGCCTTCTTCGAGTTCAGAAAGCTCCGTTCTTATCGCCTCGGCCACAGCGCCCCTCTCCTCCGGCGTCAGGGCCGACCTGTCGAATCCCGTTTTCTCCGCCTTCGATACGTACCACGAGCATTTCCCGCCGCACACATATTTGTGCAGGACCTTCCTGGCAGTGCCCTTCTCGACGTTCATCTTCTCCCCCACAATCCCGATTATCTTCTGCACGACCTCAGCTTCCTGCTCATCATCTGCCATACGGAACCTCCGCTCGCATTCACCGATCTCAAGCCGCTTCCTCGAAACCCCGGCAGTGCACCCGGTCCTCAAGACCCTATGCTCCCGGAGCCACTACATCCCCAGGCTGAACATCCTTTCCAGGTCGTACCGGCTGTACTGCCGGAAAGCGATCAACGTCGTCGTCTTCGTAATCCCCTTCACCCCGATCATATCCTCCGTCATCAGCTTCGCCAGCTCCTCGTTCTCCCGAACCCGCGCCACCGCCACCAGATCCCACTCTCCTGCCACGCTGTACACCTCCGCTACCCCGTCCAGATTCAGAACCTCCTGCGCCGCGCCCGCTATTCTATCTCGCTCAGCATTGATCAACACAAAAGCCGTCACCATCGCTCCCTCCTCCGTTTCTCAGAAGCCTCTCCGCAGCTCTCGGCCTGGACCGCCGCACGCCGCGGCTCACCTCACATCCCTGAAATCTACCCCACCCCGCCCCCTTGTCAAGCACGTTTCTATCCGATTTGCCCACGATGAAGCTGCCCCGCTCCACCTGACCGCTGAGCCGCTTGCAGCGTCCCCACACCTCAATTACACGTGGAAAACTCCGCTTTTCCTGCGATACAATGCCATATCAGACCGACGGAAGAAAGGAGATCATCAATTGCCACAGTTCGAACTCGCCTGTTCCACCGGCGTCGCTCAGTCGCGGCCTTTAGCCGAGGCGTTCGACGCAATCCGCAACCTGGGAATCGAAAACGCCGACATCCTCGCAATCGAGAACTGGTCCCATCTGAACCCCTCGTCCCTGCTCGGCAAAGCCCACGAAAAAGCGGCCCGCATCTCGCATCTCGCCGCTGACCGCGGCCTGAAGCTCATCGCTCTCAACACCAACGTCCCCAAGCCCCTCGTTGATCCCACCGGCGCAAACCGCGACTACAATCGCCGCGTTATGGAAGCATCACTCGACTTCGCCTCCGCTTGCGGCATCGGCGTCGTGACGATGGACCCCGGCCGCCAGGCCGACGGGCTCTCATTCGAAGAATCATTCCGCCTCGCCAAAAACGAACTCACGCACTTCGTCGGCCTCGCCCGAGACCGCGGCATCATCCTGACAATTGAGACCCACTGGCACTCGCTTGCCGAAAAGCCCGAGCACGCCTTGCAATTCGTCGAAGAGGTCCCCGGCCTCAAGCTCACCTACGACCCAAGCCACTACATTCCCGCCGGTGTCCCTCTCGATGAAACGCTCCCTCTGCTTCCGCACGCCGCTCACGTCCACATACGCAACGCCCGCGCCGACTCATACCAGGAGCGCATGGAGGAGAAATACCTCGACCTAGACTGGTTCAAGCAGGCCCTTCAGAGCGCCGGCTACACACGCTACGTCTCCCTCGAGTATCTCGAGAAAATTGCCCGCAAAGAAGGCTACGACGCCATCGAGGAATCGCGCATCCTGAAAAAGCTTCTCGAGCAGGAGTAAGCCGTGAACCGCACCGTCATCCTCGTCAACCCAAATCGAATGAAACCCATCGTCTCTCCCGTCGCTCTCGACTACCTCGCCGACGCCCTGGCAGAATCCGACTGGCAAGTCCGGCTCCTTGACCTCGCACTGACCGAAGACTGGCGAAGCGCGACGGAAAACTGCCTGCAAAGCCCCAACCCCGCCGCAATCTGCCTGACCGTCCGCAACCTCGACGACTGCTTCCTTCCAAGCCGCGACTTCTGCATCGCCAGAGTGAAGGACGTCATCGCACACATACGAAAAATCACCGACGCGCCCGTCATCATCGGCGGCTCCGGCTATTCCATCGCCCCTGAAAGAGCCCTCGAATATCTCGACGCCGACTTCGGCATAGTAGGTGATGGCGAACTCGCGCTCACCGCGTTAGTTCAAGCTCTCCCTCAGCGCGGCGGCCTCGACAAAATCCCCGGCCTACTCTGGCGCGACGGACACGGCACTCGCCGCAGCAGCGTGCCGCTCGCCTCCTTGGATACGCTCGCATCTTCGGAACGCAAATGTGTAAACAACCTTCGCCACTTCAACGAAGGCGGCCAGGTCGGTATCGAAACCAAGCGCGGATGCCCCAAAGCCTGCATCTACTGCGCCGACCTCCACAGCAAAGGCTCCCGCATCCGTATCAAATCACCTGACCGCGTCGCCGACGAGTTCCAATCCCTTCTCAACCAGGGCGTCACCCATTTCCATCTCTGCGACAGCGAATTCAACATACCGATTGACCACGCCCTCGCGGTTTGCGCCGAACTCATCAGCCGCGGCCTCAACCGGCACATCCGCTGGTATACCTACGCCAGCCCCGTCCCCTTTCCTCCTGAGCTCGCATCCCTCATGAAGAAGTCCGGCTGCGCGGGCATAGACTTCGGCGTTGACAGCGCCGTCCCGCGTATCCTCCAAAACCTCCGCCGCGACTTCGGCCCAGACGATCTCAAAAGAACCGCCGAAACCTGCCGCAGCAACGGCCTCACCTTCATGTACGACCTCCTTCTCGGCGGACCGGGCGAAACCCGCGAAACCATAAGCCACACCACAGACTTCATGGAAAGGATCGCGCCCTCCCGCGTCGGCCTTGCATGCGGTGTCAGAGTCTATCCGAAAACCGAACTCGCCAGCCGGGTGAACTGCATGACCCCCGGCGAGCGGGGGAAAAGTCTCCACGGAAAGACGGACGGCAACGAAGACTTCTTCGAACCGGTCTTCTACGTCTCCCCCGAACTCGCTGACGACCTCATCCCCTTCGTCAAATCTCTCGTCCGCGGCAACCGTATGTTCTTCATGCCCGACGAAACCGACCCTGACGCCGACTACAACTACAACGAAAACACCGTCCTCGTCGACGCCATAAGGAGGGGCTACCGCGGCGCCTACTGGGACATTCTTCGCCGCCTTCAGGAAGGTGAGGAGTGACCCTCCCTCGGCTTCCTGGCCGTCGCCACCAGCACGTCCCCAAGCCCCATCCCCTCGACGAACCTCCGGAACACCCGCCAGCCCCCTCTGACAACCCACACCGTGCGCTTCGCCCGCGCCGCCTCCCTCAGACTCCGCTCCCTTGCCGCCGTTGAAAAGCTCTCCGCCTTCTTCCCGCTCAGGTCCTCCCAGAACGCAATCGGATTCAGGTACTCCGTCTCCATCCGCTCCACGCGAAATCCCGCCTCCTCAAGCAAGAGTCTCAGCGCCTTCGGCCCAAAATACCAGAGGTGCGACGGGTCCACGTACCTGTACCTCTTCCCCAAAAGCCTGAAGGAAAGCCCCGCCCGATTCGGCACCGCCACAACCAGCGCCCCACCCCCTCGCAGCAGCCTCGCCACTTCCTTCAATTCCTTTCTCGGGTCCGCCAGATGTTCCATCAAAGCCCAGGCCCACACCACATCGAAACTGCCGCTGGGCAGCCGCGCCTTCGCCAGCGTTCCGTGAATCACATTAAGCCCCAGCCTCTCGCGCGCAAACCTCGCCGCCGCTCCCGACGCCTCTACCCCGACTGCGTTCCAACCATCCGCCTGCGCCCCGCGCAGGAAAAATCCCAGATTGCACCCTATCTCCAGCAGATCCCGCCCCGCCGCCGCACCCCGCAGCCGCGCCAGGTGAGCGGAATAGTCCGCTCCCGACATCGCTTCCACGTGCTCGGGGCGCAAATAATATTCCTCCCCAAGTCTCTCGTATTCGGCGAGGATCTCCCCCTCGCCAGGCCGATCCGCGACCCACACTAACCCACAGCTCTTGCACCCCGCAAACCTCACCCCTTGCTTAACTCCAAACAGCCTCACCCTCCCCGACCCGCAAACCCAACACGGGAACCCCAAGACGCCCACTGGCACCACCTCGAAATTCCTCCAACTGGCTGCTACCGCCAGACCAGCATAACCGCCGCCCCGCCCGATGCCAAGAAAGCAAAATTCATCCCCCTGCCCCGAAGTCTTGCCTGCCATCTTTCAACCTGCGTAAACCTGAAGTATCATCTGCCTGTCCCCGCCTGGCGTGGAATTCGAGCCGGCCAAGTTCCTCACCGGCACAAATGCGGAAACTCACAGCGGAAGGGGGAGCATTACATGCGACTGATCTCGGCCATTCTTGCAGCAGCTTTCCTGCTCGGCTCTTTCAATGTCTCACTTGCCGCCGACGCGGAACCCGCGCAGCCGCCAAACTTCGTCGTCGTAGTCACAAGCGGCCTCAAAGCCACTGCACTCGGCTGTTACGACAACCAGCAGGTAAAAACGCCACGCCTCGATCAGCTCGCCGAACAAGCCGTTCTCTTCGACAATCTCTTCGTCCAATCCCCTCTGCCCATCGCTTCTCACACCTGCCTCATGACCGGCCGCTACCCGCAGTGCCACGGCCTCGTGAACGCCGACTGCATCCTCGCCGAAGCCGAAATCCTACTCCCCGACCTCCTCCGCCAAGCGGGCTACTGGGTCGGTGCCATCGGCGAACTCCCCGCAGTCCCCTCTTCCCCCAGATGGGGTTTTGAAGACTACTACGACCCGCTTGCCGACGCCGACCCTCAGGAAGCCGCCGGAAATTCCGGCGCAGCCGCCGATGATCACCCGACAACGGCTCTCACGAAAAAACTTCTGCCGGTTTTGAAGGAGCGCGCAGAAGAGCAAACCCGGCCTTTCCTCCTCTGGATCTCATACCGTGCTCCGCACCCTCCATTCCTCCCCTCCTCTGAATACACCGCTCTCTATGACCCCGCCGACATAATCCTGCCCGACAACTTCGGCAGCCCCGCATACTACCCGGCCCTCCGTACGGACTACTTGAAGAGAAAGCTCGGCCTGAAGCAGGCCCTCACCCCCGAAGCAATTCGACAATACATCGCGCAGTACTATGCCGAGACCTCGCTGCTCGATTCCAACGTCGGCAGAATCCTCGACTCCCTCGACGAACTGAACCTCAGCGCCAACACCGTCTTCATCTTCACTTCACTCCTCGGGGACTTCGCCGGCGAGCACGGCACGCTCGGCTCCGGCGATCTCTACGACCCTCTCGTTCGCGTCCCCCTCATCATCAGATTCCCGGATGAAAAGCGCCGCGCCATCAGAGTCGGAACCTTCCTCGAACAGATCGACATCACCCCGACCATCCTGGAGCTCGCCGGAATCCAACCCCCGGAGCGCCTTCACGGCTACTCCCTCCTTAACGCCGTGGACAAAAAGCCCGGCCCCGGCAGAAGGTTCGTCTTCGCCATGCTCAAGGACGTTGACATGAACTACGGCCGCTATCTCATCCGAAACGACGACTGGGCCTACATCGAGGACGCCAACACCGACCGCGAGATGCTTTTCAACATGCGCGACGACCCCGGCCAGATCGGAAACGTCCTCATGATCCCGGAAAACCAGGGCCTCGTGCACACCTACCAGACCCGCCTCGCCTCGCGCTTCCAGGGCGACTACCGTCCTGCCGCTTACGAATTTCTTCCCCGCCGAATGCAGTCCGCCGTTCCTGATACGGGTTTCCCCGAAGGCGTGAAGATTTTCCGCGACGTCCACTACGCCAACGACGACCCGAAGTACCAGGTGCTTGACGTCTACATGTCCCCCTTCGAAGGCCCCCGCCCCGTGCTCATCGAGTTTCACGGCGGCGGCTTTCGCGGCGGAGACAAGCTCGGAAGAGAGCGCAGCTATCCCGGACTATTCGGCGCCGCCCTCTCCAACGGCATCTCCGTCGTCGCCGCCGACTACCGCCTCCGCCCCGAATACACCATGGAAAACATTCACGCCGACGGCGCCCGCGTGATCCAGTTCGTGAGAGCCAACGCCGAAAAATGGAACCTCGACCCCTCCCGCATCGCACTCATCGGCTCCTCCGCCGGCGCCGTCCTCTCCGCCTATCTCGGCCTTCACGACGACCTCGCCGACCCGAATAGCGACGACCCCATCGCGGGAATTTCCACCAGCGTAAACGCCATCATCAACCAATCCGGCCCCGTCGGAAGCACCCACGAACTCATCACCCCCGGCGACCCGCCCGTCTTCATGCTCTACTCCGGCCCCGGCGATCTCACCGGCCCTGACGACCCCCGAATCTCCGGCCCCACCTTCGATCCCCACTCACCCAAACACGGCTTTCTGTTCGAGCGCGTTCTGAAAGAAGCCGGAGTCCCGGCGGAGATCCACGTCGCACCCGACATCCGGGCCCGCCGCGACTACTTCAACTCCCTCCAGATCAACTTCCTCAAAAACGCCTTCGGAATGGCCGCCCGAGACTAGAGACAGCGGCCGGCTGTCGGACCTTCACGCCGGAGAGACACGCGGGTTTGACGCAACCCGCACGGCGGGTTACCATATCTTCGGAATCCAAAATCAGCGGAGGTTCACGATGATTCGCGCTCTGCTTCTCCTGGCAACTCTTGCAGCACTGTACTTCCCCAACCCCCTCGTCGCAAACGCCGCCGAAAAGGAACCTGCCGACCTTAAGCCTTTCCTCCCCCCTCTGAAGGGCTGGAAGGTGTCGGACGGCCCGACCCAATACACGGCCGAAAATCTCTATGACCTCATTGACGGTGAGGCCGAGGCCTACATCGGGTATGGCTTCGTCAAAGCCCTGGCCGGGGTGCTCGAGGCCCGGTCGAAAGGCGGCGCCCTCGAATGGCGTCTCTACGACATGGGGAACAAGCTCAACGCATTCGGTATCTACCAGCTCTACGCCCCGCCTGACGCCAAAGAACTCGAATTCGGCGCAGCCGGCACCCGGAAGGAAAGCTACCTCGCCTTCTACGTATCGAAGTACTTCGTCCAGATCGAAGCGCTTGGCGAGGGCGAAGCGGAAATGGAAGCTTCCCTCAAACTCGCCGCCGAAACCGCCAAATTGCTCCCTAAAGACACCAGCCCTCCCCGAGAGATCCTTTCATTCCCCCAAAAGGGCCTCGCCCAGAAAAGTATCCGCTACATGCCCCAGGGAGCCTTTGGATACGAGTTTCTCAAACCCGGTATGGAGGCCAAGTATCTCCTCGAAGGCGCCGAAAAGCCCACAAAGGCCTTCGTCCTCAGCTATAAGAAAAGCGACGAAGCCCGAAAGAGTTTTGACGCGTACAGCAGCTTCCTCGCCGAGAAGGCCCCCGACTCCATCCAGCAAACCTACATCGGCGAGCGCGCTCTTCGCGCTCAAGACCCCTATCACGGCCCGCTCGTTCTCATCCAGGCCGGCCCAATTGTAGTCGGCGTCGCAGGCCCCGCCGGGTGGGAAGCGATGGAAAAGCTTGGCCGCACCATTCTCAAAACCGCCATCCAAAGAGGCGGGAAGCCCCCAACACCCGAACCCCAGGAAAAGCAAAAGGAACACTAGCCCCGGCCCGCTATTCGCTGCTTTCATCCGGTTGCGGGCCCTGGGGGCCCATTTTTACCCGGAAAAACTCCTCGGAGTTTTCCCTAAGTATCATCCTCCCTATGCGCGCCGCCGCCTCCCAGCAAAGCTCCCCCTCATCAACGCGCTCCTCGAGCACCTCCGAAACAACCCGCCGCGCCCCTCTCGCTGCGCCGTAAGCCTCCTCCGGCGTGAACGTGTCCCCGCCCCAGTGCAGCTTATTCGCCGGAACCAGATCCAGCCACGAATGAAGCGCCCGCTTCGCTCCGCGCAGCGATATAAGCGGCAGCCAGCACATATCCAGATGCGCGTTCGGGAAATTCTTCGCCATGCATCCCGCTTCATCGTAGAACGGATATCCGCCGTGGAAAATGTCGAACCGCGCCCCCGGATACTTCAGAAAAAGACGCGCCAGAAGCAGCGGGTTCGAGTTGGACAGCACGTTCCCGTCTCCGTGCTGAAGGCCCGTGTGAATCTGGACCGGCAGGCCGAACTCAATCGTGCGCCCCACAATGTGATGCACCACGAAATCTCCAAAAGCCACCCCCTCCGCCTCCGTCGCAGCCCCCTCGCGCTTCTCGAATATCCTCCTTGCCTCTCCCTCCGACACCTCATCAAAGCCCAGCGTCCGTTCGTATGCCGACGCAATCTTGAAGCACACCGCTCCCGCCTTTACGTTCTCCTCGCAGACGAAATCTACAAACTTCATGTACTCGCCGAAGCTCTCGACTGAAATCCCTCGCGCCGCCGCCATCTCACTCGCGTCGTTGCCGTCGTGGTCGGCCTTGTGAAGACACAAAAACGGATCAACCCTCAGCACCAGCGAAAACAGCTCCCTGTCTATCTCCGTGTTTCCCACATTCCAGAACTGATCAAGCAGCGCCACTTCTATCTTCGCCCGCCGAAACACCTCTCTCGTCCAGCCGGGTCGCCGCGACGCCTCGGAAATCCTCTCCGACAGCCTGGCAAACGAATCCTCGTTTCTCGGCGGCACCTCGACGCCGTAAAGCTCCCCCAGCCCCTCAAAAAGCGCCCGGAAATACGAGGTGTTCTCCACAGCCGGCAGAAACTCCCTGTACGCCCGCCAC
Source organism: uncultured Planctomycetota bacterium (assembly GCA_964622675.1). Classification (GTDB taxonomy): domain Bacteria; phylum Planctomycetota; class DG-23; order CAZBND01; family CAZBND01; genus CAZUUK01. The sequence goes on from CAZUUK010000008.1 coordinate 16,997, forward strand.
TTCTCCCCAATTCCCACCTCCGCCTCAAGCAGCGCCGAGCCCGCCGCCGCCGAGACCACATCCGCCGCCACATAGCTGTTCATAATCAGATCATACAGGTCGTACCCCGACGCGACCTGCGGCGGCGAAATGTGCTCGTGCGTATCAACGATGAGCTCCTTCGCCAAAAGCCCTGATAATCCAGTCACCGCTTCTCTCCTTGCCCATCCGTGATTGGAAGCACATGTTATCAGCAGACACCTGCCAGGTAAAGGCCTGCGCTTGTGAGCCCGCCGGCCGCCAGAAGAACTGCGCGAGGCCGGAAGTTCGGCCCTCCGCGCCGCCGTCTTTTCCTCTTGACAACGCGCCGGATTAAAAAATAGCCTCGCCCGCAGTGCCACGTGGGATGCTCCGGCGCGTTTAGCAGAACCGCACCAGCCTCTCGCGAACGTCGCAGCGCCGGGACTCTCAAGAGAACACTTGGCCGGAGGAGCGCCGAACAGTGCTACCTCGCGACAGCTTCCGGGACTACTCGGTCTCCATTGAACAATGCTCCCGCATTTTGAAACACGCGTCCCTCCCACCGCCCCGTTCCATAGAAAGAATCCAGCGCGGCGAAGTCAATGCCTGTTTCAGCGTCAAGCTCGAGGATAACCGTCAGCTAATACTCAAAGTTCAGTTCCGACGGCAGTTCCCCGCATCGCTGCTGCGTGAACAGGAGGCCTGCCTGCGACTGGCCCAAACACCCGGCATCCAGGTACCAACAGTCATTGCCGTCGATACGGCGAAGCAGACGCTACCTTTAAATTATTCGATCCTTACCGCTCTCCCGGGAGACGACGGCGACGTCGCATGGCCTCAATTCCCCCCTGACCGTCAGCGTGACGTCTTCCGTCAGCTCGGCCGCACCCTCGCCAGAATACATGCGGCGAACTTGTCTTGCGAAAGCTCCCCCAGCGCCCTGCCCACCAAACGCTCCCCGGAAGATTGGCTGAATCATCAGCGCCGAGCTTTTGAAACCCTTTTCCAAAACCACTCCCAGCTAACCTACCTTCCCCCCTGGTTGCTCGAGAGAATAAAGGAATTCTGGGCCGCGCGATGGGAGTTCATGCTGCAGTGCAAAAGAGTCTTCCTGCTCCATGGAGACTACGAGCTCCGGAACGTAAAACTAACTCCGCCCAGTCACCTGATTGCCGGCGTGTTCGATTTCGACCAGACCGACGTAGGACACCCGGAGTTCGACTTCTCGCCGCTCAACGCCGGCGTCTTCAGCAGCAGACCAGACCTCAAAGACGCCTTCTACGAGGGATATTCGGAGTGCGCGCAACTCGCGCCCGGCTACGATCAGCGCATCGAACTCTACACGCTCCTAAGACACCTGCAAATCATGCTCTCGTACGAGGGACCCAGGAGATCCAACGACGGAACAGGCTCCAGCGCCGAAGCAATCGCGCGACTTGTAGCGGCAACCCACGCCGGAGCGGCGGCGGTCACATCGAAATTCGGCGGACTGATGCAGCCTGCTGCCGTTAGCGATCCTCCACAGGAGATCCACGATCCCGATCAGATCGACGCGATCACCGGCGAGTATCTCGCCCGGGTGCTTTCGAAAGGGCTCAACCTCCCCGTAGCCGTCACCTATTGGCACCGGCAGCATACCCCGTCGTGGCAAGCATTCCAGGGGCGGAGCACCGCACAGGCTCACGCCTTCCAACTCGCCCTTAAGATCCATAACGCCCCCACTCGCGACATGGCCCTCGTTCTGAAACTCACCCCCTCGCGCCGCGAAGCTATGTTCTATTCCACGCTTTCCTCGCTCCTCACCCCGAACGTCCCAAAAGCCTACCACGTCGTAGTGAGACCCCACGGAGACCTTCACTGGCTCTTTTTGGAATACGTCCCGTGCATGGTCCTCGGCCCGCTATGGGAGGGGCATGAGTTCGAAAAGGCTATCCAGGGCATGGTCGCCATCCATTCTCGCTTCTGGCGGAAGCCCCAACTCCTCCGTTCCCACACCTGGCTCCCTTATGTCGGCCCTGAAGGCCTTCTGACGGGCTTTCGCTCCGACCTGGAGCTCCTCGCTGCCGCCGGAGAAATTGCTGCGTCGGATCCGCTGCGCCGACGTATCTCCCTCCTGCTGCAAATCGCCGCCAGCTCCGCCGCCCGCGCTAGCCTCACGGCCGATTCACTCGCAGCTCAGCCTTACACCCTCCTCCACGGCGACTATCATCTGGCGAACGTCGGAACCCGCCGCCTGTCAATTGATGACCCTCCCGTCATAACCGACTGGGCTTCCTGCGGGCTGGGCCCTCCCCAAGTCGACCTCGCCTATTTCCTCGACGCCGTCCAGGGCCTGACAAGGGAAAAACCTCACCCAGATGCCCTCACGCAGCTCTACCTTTCAAAGCTCGCAAGCGCGGGTCTGTCGCTGCCATCGCAAGACTCTTTCGCTCACGCTCTGCAGGCCGCCACATTCTTCAACGACATCCACAGGCTGCCGGCCCTCATCCAAAACCGGGACTGGGAAGCCTCTTGGCGGGGAGACATATACTACAGCGTCGAAGATGAACTTGCGCTCCGCACCGAAAGAGCAATCCATCGCCTCACGTCGAACTCGCCCTAGCTCCGTCCGAATATCGACCTATCCGGCGCAATTCCCTCTCCGCCTCAGACGGAAGCCGACGTCCAGATCCCCGGAACCTTCGCCCCGCAGTAGGCGCACTTGCCGCCTCTGACCTTGTTCCGCAGCACACGGTACCCCACTCGCTCTACCAGCAGCGAGTGACACTTAGCGCAATAGGTGTTGTTCCCGTCGTGAGGCGCAACGTTAGAGATGTAAACAAACTTCAGACCGGCATCCAGCGCGATATCCCGCGCACGCTCCAGCGTCTCCAGCGGCGTCCTGGGCACGTTCCTCATCTGGTACTCCGGCACGAAACGCAGAAAATGCAGCGGCGTCTCCTCATCCAGGTTTCTCCGCACCCAATTCGACATCTCCCGAATCTCTCCCGGCGAATCGTTCTCGTCCGGAACGATAAGATTCACAACCTCCAGCCACTTCCCCTGTGACTTTATCGTCTCCAGCGACTCCAGCACCGGCTTCAGCCTCACTCCGCATATCCGCCGGTAGAAATCCTCCGTAAATCCCTTCAGCGTAACCGTGAACGCCGTAACGTGCCGACAAAGCTCCACAAGCGGCTTCCTGTTGATATACGCCGCAGTCGCTACGACCACCGGCACCTTCTTCGACCGCGCCTCCTTCGAAACCGCCAGCACGTACTCCGAAAACACAACCGGCTCGGTATACGTGAAGGCAATCGAAGTCAGTCGCTTTTGCTTCGTCGTCTCCGCCGCCGCCCGCTCCGATAGATCCACATTCTTCGTCTGGTCCGGCCGCTTCTGCGAAACCTGCCAGTTCTGGCAGTATGCGCACCTGAGATTGCACCCCGCCAAACCGATCGAAAGAGTCTTCGTCCCCGGGAGGAAATGGTTCATCGGCAGCATCTCGATGGGATCCTGATTGATTATGCACGGATTCCCGTACGAATGATTCAGCAGAACCCCACCGTGATTCGTGCGCGTCCGGCACGGACACGTCTCCCCCGGTGCCAGGATGCACTCGTAGGGGCAAAGGGAGCAATGAACGCGCCTGCCCGGAAGCTTCTCGTAGTACTTGACCTCTACGGGCTGCCCTGCCCTCAGAGCACGAGCAAGGGAGGGCGGCATCGCGTAGGAGGCCACAATACCAGCCGCCGCCGCCCCCCCAAGTCGTTTCACAAAATCACGCCGGTTGAGTCTTTCTTTCTCACCTCTGTCCATAGTAATCGGTGCGCCGCGCTGTGCCGGCCAACCTCACCGCCCGCCCCTCGGTCTCGCGCCAGCCCCACCTGGACGACCGCCACCCATTCTTCCGGCCTCTTCGGCCCACGCGGCAACCGCTTTCTGCTGCTCCTCTGTCAGCTCCTTCTTCACCGCCTCAAGGAACGCCTTCCGCGCCTCTTGAAGCTTCGTCCTCAACTCGTCCATTGACGTGGTGCCCTTCGCCGTCTCCTTCCGCTTGTCCCATTCGCTCTGGAACGTGGCCCGCAGCTTCGTCAACTGCTCGTTACTCACCTTGATCTCAAAGCAGAGCTGCGCCCAAAGCCCGCTCACGTCCGAGGTCGCCATCCGCTCCGCCCAGGCGCCTGCCTGTCCCTCTGCCCTAGGGGCCTGCTGCGCCTTCGCAACCCCAGCCCAGAACAAAACAGAACCTGCAAAAACAAGTGCTGCCACAACAGCTATTGATAGCGCATGTCGCTTCATTCCTGCTTTCTCCTTCGCATCTTCTAAATGACGCAAACTCTCGCCGAACGCCGGACCTGACCGGTTATCGTCTGCGGCCCCTCTCACCCATTCTATAGGCCGCCGAAGCCTGCACGCTCCCCGCCCGTCCGAGTCGCTCTTCGTAAATCGAAATCGCCGCCGGAGACAGAAGGAACCTCCCCGATTTCCCCGGCCCGCCGAACTTGTCCACCCGCACCTTATCCACCTTCTTCAGAAGCGTCTCCAGCTCATCGGTGAAATGAAGCTCCTCGGCCAGCTTCTCCTTCTCCACCTCAAACTGTGTATCATCCATCTTCCTCGCCCTCGCTGCCACCGCCTTGAGCCTCCTGATGGATGCGGCGCTTTCCTTTTCGCTCAGCTTCCCCTTGTGCTTCTCGTAAATCTCCAGCCGCTTCTCCGCCACGTTGTCAATCTGGGACTCATAGACCGGCTCCGGAAGCGACCTGAGCTTACTCAGCATCTCCACCCCCCGCTCCCGGTTCGCCGCCTGGCCGGCCCTGACGGGGTCCTTCAGATTCCTGGGAGGAATGAGGCACGGCTTAAACTCCTCCAGCACAACCTGCTGCGCCGCGGTAAGCACCGAAGCCGCTCTGCTTTCCAGACTGCGCACGTCCGCGCGGTATCGCTCCTCCAGGCCTTTCAGCCGCAGGTTCGCTTGCGCAGCTCGCGCCTCCACATCCTTCGGCAGCCCCTCGTTTTCCGCAAGCACTCCCCGCAGCTCCCTGAACGCTGCCAGCGCCTCGCCAACCGTCATTGACGCGCTGTTGAAGTACGACTCCCTCAGCTTCTCCGCCTCGACCGCGTAGTCGCGCAGCTTCCCAAGCTGTTCCTGCTTCAGATTCAGACCGTTGAACAGGTTCAGAAGGTTTATCTCCTCCCGCAGCCTCCCGATCTCCGCCGACACAGGATCTTCCCTCTCCACTGCGGGAGCTGCCAGCACAAAGCTCCCCATCATCAACAACACTGCCCCTACCGCCGCGACTCTCATCTCTCACCTCCTTCCTCAGGCAGCGGCGCCTCTTCCCCCTCGACCGGCCCCTCCGCTTCCGGAATCGGCGTAAGTCCCACCTCCGCCCACCTTGGGAACGTCCAGCTCAAATAATCCTCCTCACCCGTCAGCTCCGTCATCCGCCGCTTGATTATATCATCCCGGTTCTCCTCCCGCTTCGCCAGCATATCCTTGAGCTGACTCAGCCGCCTCTCCAGCCCATCTATCTGCTCCTCCCACTCCCTGTGCTGCAGGTCCAGCAGCTCGTTCAGCACGCCGCTCAAATCCTCCTTTATCGCCCCCCTCTCCTCCTCAGTTTTCGCCTTGCGCAGGGAAGCGGCAAGCTCGCGGCTTTTCATCTCCAGCTTCCGCCCCTCGATTATCCTTTCGAAGAGCTCCGGATTCCTCTTCCGCAGCGCCATCAGCTTCACAACCGACTTCCACTGCTCGGCCAGATGCCTCTTGAACTCTTCCGGTCGCTCCTTCCGCACCCGCTCCAGCCTCTCCCACGCACCGGGAATATGCTTCATCAGGAAAACGCGCACCTTCTCGCGTTCCTCCGGCGAAAGTTCCCGAGGCACCCATTCCTTCCTCGGAGCCCTCACCCCGCCTCCCTGGGGCATCTCCTCCCGCGCCGGCCCTTCCCGGCCCATCATCGGTCCGTGATGGCGGGGCGGCCTGGAAGGCTCCGCAGTCTCTTCCTGAGCCCACCCCGGCAGCCACGCCAGGCACACCGCAACTCCTACAACCAGCATCAGCCTCTTCGCTCGAAACATCGCTTACCTCCTCCACGAGCTACGCGGATCTTGCTGAAACTGCCAGCCACGCGTTTGCGGGGTGCCGCCGCCCAGCCTCGGCCCCTGCCTCCCTTGCGGCCCCATTTGCTGCATCGCAGGCCCGCGGCCCTGCCCCGGCCCATACCAGCCACCGGGTGCCTGGCGGGACCTCTCCATCGGAACCTGACCGGCGCCCCCGCCAGCGCCAAACCTCTGCCCTGCACCGGGGCCGAATCTTCCCCGCTGAGCCTGCGGAATAATTCCTCCGGCACCAGCACGTCCGCGCGCCCGCCCGGCGCCTTCCCCTGTTATCCTGGAAACTATCGCCTTCACCATCGCCGCCTTCCGCTGCTCATGTCGAGCGTCTATCAACCTCGACACAGCCCCCTCAAGTTGTCTCCTGATCTGTGCTCTTCTTTCCGCCGGAGCCGTTCTGAACTCCGCCGCAAGATCCCTCACCCTCTCCCCGATCCGCTGGACCGCAGGCCCCGTGCCACCAGTCTCACCCCTGCCGGCCCCTCTTGCCTGCCGTGCGATGTCCCGCAGCGCCTTCACGTATTCCTTCCTGTCCGTATTCCTCAGCTCCTTCAGCCTTGGCAGCAAGTCAGGGCGATTGTTCCTTACTTGCGCCAGAATCCTCTTCTCCAGCTCCGCCACCGTCTCCTTGGTGGCCTGCCGCGCGGCGCCTTCTCGCATCGCGCCAGGCGCCATTTCCGCTCGACGCGCTGGCGCGCGTCGCCCGGGCCCTTCAACCGCAGGCTGACCCGCGCCGCGACGCGCCCTCGGCGCCTCCGGTCCAGCCACCTCCTGGCTTGCCGCGAAAAACCCAAGCCCTCCGACCGCAATCACTACACCTGAAATCAGCAACACTCTCACTCCTCTATACATCTCACTCCTCCTTTCGTATATCTGCTCTCACGTCTCTTCCAACAACGATCTCATCCGGTCCAGCGTTTCCTCGACCTCGTCAAGCTGCTCGCCGATCGCCGCCGGGCTCCAAAGCGCCACGTCATCCCCCAGCGCCTCAACCTCCTCGCTCACCGCCGCCAGCAATTCCTCAATCTCCGCATCTTCAACCACACCCTCCGGCAGCGCCCCCCTCGCAATCAAACCGCCATCGGGCGACACCGGCTCGCCCCGCCAGGAAATGACTAGAGCAATTACCACCAGCGCCGCCGCGGCCAGACCCAACGCAACCCGCGGAATCAGCGTCACAACCGGCGACGGCCGCCTCTCCTCCACTGCACGACGCACCCGCGCTAAAACCGCCCCCGACGGCTCGTCCAAAGGCACCGACTCCAGCGCACTCGAAGCAGCCGCGTACTCCTCCGCGAACCGGCGGCACTCGCCGCACCTCTCCAGGTGACGCTCCAATCCCGCCAGCTTCCTACCCGAAAGCTCCCCCGACCCTCTCAACAGTATTAGTTCCTGCCACTTGGCGCAGTTCATGTTCACACTTCCCTCTTCGCCGGGCCGCTCAGGCCCGCGTTTATATCTCGTATCAATCTCCTAATCGCCAGGTTTCTCCGTCCGATCGACGCAAACTCCCGCACGGGCGAAAACGCCAGCCGCCTCGTCTCCTCGTCCCACCCCTCTCCCTCGAAATTCCCTTTACTCTTGCGCTGCTCGCTGCCGTCCACCTCTTCACTCCTTTTTCGCATCGTCAGAAAATCCGTATCGTTCTCCCACCGCCGCCTTCAGCCTCTCCAGAGCCCTGTGCATCCGGCTCAGCACCGTCCCCAGCGGCCATCCCGTCACCTTGCTTATCTCTTTGAAGGAAAGCCCGCTCATGTGCCTCAACACTATCACCTGCCGCTGCTCCGTCGGAAGCCCCTCAACCGCCGCCGCCAGGCTCTCCCGCATCTCCGCCCCTTCCAGAGCCGCCTCCGGACCGGCCGATCTGCTTTCGACCAAATCCGTTAACCTCGCCTCCCCCGGCCCAGAATCCATCGAAATCATCCTGAATCGCCTCCTCCGAAGACGGTCAATCGCCAGGTTCGTCGCCACCCTGTAAAGCCACCTTCTCGCCCGCTCTTCCGTCCCGCGCCCAAGCTTCGCCGACGCTCGCACGAAAGCCTCCTGAAGCACATCTTCCGCCTCATCTCGATCCCCTATCAGCTTTGCAACGTAGTTATAAATCCTCGCGCTGTGCGCCTCGAAAAGCCGGCCCAAAAGCTCCCTCTCGCGTTGCGAATCCCTCCGGCCTTCCGGCATCGTTTCCTCTCTATTTTCCTCTACGTTTGAGGCGCACCTTTATTCCGCCCATACGAGGTTACAACTTCCCCGCCACGCGGTCAAACAAACGCCGGATCCCGCTAGCCAGCCGCCGCCGGCACGTGTATAATCCCACCAGGTTCGGGTCCCTAAGGCAAGGAGGAGCCGCATGGAAGATCAGGTAGAAAAGCTAATTCAGGGCCTGGAGCAATTCCAGACCCGCGCAATTGCCATTAGAGACCTTATTCGCATCGGCGACGACGCCGTCCCGCCCCTCATCGAAGCGTTGAATTCCCCCTTTGCCCCCGTGCGCTGGTCCGCCGTCAAAGTGCTCGGGCAGATCGGCAACCAGCAGGCCCTCGACGCCCTCCTCCCCCTCGACAAAGACCCCGAGCTCGGCACCACCGCAACCGAAGCCATCGTCCGTCTCAAAGAGCGCCTAAATCGCCAGGCCGGCCCCGCGGAGACCGAGGTTGACCAACAGCGCAGCATCGAGAGTCACGAAGAAAGCTTCATGGAAAAAGTCGTCGAGGGCACGCAGATCAAGATGACCAACGAGGGAAACCGTTTCCGCCTACACGTCCCGACCACGGCGGGAAGAGGGCAGAACGTCTCCATCTACTTCGGCGCTCGCGACAAAGATGGCACCGGCTTCATAGCCGTCTACACCCAGTGCGGCAAAGCCAATCCTAAACACTACGAGTGGGCCCTCAGGCAGAACGCCAAGCTCCCCCTGGGCGCCATCGCACTAAGGGACATCCACGGACAGCCCTGGTTCGTCATGATCAACAAGCACCTGGCCCGCTCCGCCGACGTGGACGAGCTGAGGGAGACCATCCTCGAACTCGCCAGGAAAGCGGACGCCATGGAGAAAGCCCTCACAGGTACCGACGTCGTCTGAGCCCCCCTACTTCCCGATGCAGAACCGCGAGAAGATCTCGTCCAGCACGCTTTCGACCACCGACCGTCCTGTAACCCTGTCCAGCCCCGCCGCCGCCTCTCGAATGTGCACCGCAGCAAACTCCTCGCTCAACCCTCCCTCACTCGCCGAAGCCGCCTCGTGAAGCTGCGACAGCACGTTCCGCAGAACACCGTGCTGCTCCGCCGTCAGCGCAAACCGGCTCGCCGCCCTCACCACCTTCCCGCTTCGTACCGCCGAGGCCGTCTCCTCAAGGACCTCATCCAGCCCCCAGCCCTGAAGCGCCGAAGTGAACACGACCGGCGCCGAAGGGACAAGCTCCTCCGCGTCCTTTTCCTCCACCCGTCTCTCCAGATCCGACTTGTTCAGCACCAAAATCCCCGGCGCCGCAATTCGCGAGGCCACATCCCGATCCTCTTCCGTAAGCTCCTCTGAAACGTCAACCACGAAAACCACCAGCTCCGCCGCCTCCATCGCCGCAAGCGACCTGTTCGCCGCTTCCGCGCTCACCCCTTCAGCTCCCCCCACCACTCCCGCCGTGTCAACCAGCCTCACCGTTATCCCTTCGAACTCCATCACCTCCTCCAGCGTATCCCGCGTCGTTCCCGCCTCTCTCGAAATTATCGCCCGCTCCCGCCGCAGCAGCGCGTTGAAAAGACTCGACTTCCCCACGTTCGGCCGCCCCACTATCGCCGCCAGCACCTCCTCCTTGAAAACCGTTCGGCTTCCCACCGACGAGAGCACATCGGAGATTTCGCCGATGAGCCGCTCCAGCTCCGACCGCAGCTCCTCGCGCGAAATCACCTCGATCTCCTGATCGGAGAAATCCAGGTTCGCCTCCACTCGCGCGAGCAACGACACGAGCCCCTCTCTAATGCTTTCGAAGGAGTTGAAAAGCTGCCCGGAAAGCTGCGCCAGCGCCGCACGCCTCTGAGCATCCGACCGCGACGTAATCAGCGACAGCACCCCCTCCGCCTGCGTCAGGTCTATCCGCCCGTTCAGAAACGCCCGCCTCGTAAACTCCCCCGGCTCCGCCATTCGCGCGCCCTCGCCCAGCATTCTCTGCAGCACCCCGTGCAGGATAGGCGCCGATCCGAACGTATGAAACTCAACGATATCCTCGCGCGTGTATGAAGTCGGCGCCCGCATAACGTAAACCCTCGCCGGAACCTCGCCCACCGTCTTATCCGCCGAAATGGAACCGCCGAAGTGGAAGTAATTCCTGTCCGATCCCAGCGGCTCCGCGGGCGACGTTATCTTTCGCGCAATCCGAATCGCCTCCCCGCCGCTCAACCTCACTATCCCCCGCGCCGCCGAGCCCGCCGGAGACGACACCGCCGCTATCGTATCCTCTTCGCAGTAAGTCATCTCCACACCCATCGCCAAATCAACTCTCGACCGGCCCCTACTTCGTTCCCCTCGGCTTGAACTTTCTCTTCTTCGGGCCCTCCTTGCTCGTCGGCGGCGCAAAGGCCTTCAAAGCCTCCCCCCTCTCCTCCAGCGCCTTGAGATGCCGCCTTATCAGCACCTGCTCCGCCACCCCGTAAGTCGTGCTCGTCGTCCAGTACAGCACAAGACCCGAAGGCATCGAGTAGAAAAAGAACCCGAAAATGATCGGCATGAACTTCGTCATCATCTGCATCTGCGACTGCTGCTGGTCGACCGCCGGCTGCGCGAACAGCTTCTGCTGGAACACCATCGCACCGATCATTATCAGCGGCAGTATGTTCAGCGAGCTTATCCCCAGAAAGCTGAACGGAAAATTAAACAGCGCATCCGGCTGCGAAAGATCCTTTATCCAAAGCACGAAAGGCGCCTGCCTCAGCTCGATAGCCTGACTCAGCCCCGAATACATCGCAATCAGAACCGGGAACTGCAGAAACATCGGAAGACACCCGGCAGCCGGGTTCACACCCTGCTCCTTGTACAGCTTCATCATCTCCTCGTTCATCTTCTTCCGGTTGCTCTTGTACTTCTCCTTCAGCTCGCTGATTAGCGGCGACATCTTCTGCATCTTGTGCATGGAGAGCGCCTGCTTCCTGCTCAATGGGAAAAGCACAACGCGGATCAGAACCGTCAGCACGATGATCGAGACGCCGTAATTCTTCATCACCCCGTAGAAAATGTGAAGCAGCCACAGCAGCACCTTGCTTATCGGTTCGATTATCGGCGCGGGCAAACACCAGCCGTACGTTATCACCTTCTCATACTCACCGTATGCCCTCAGCGCTTTCGTCTTCAGCGGCCCGACGAAAAGCCGATAATTGTGCACCACCGATTCATGCGGCCGGATCACCAGCCGCCTCGTCCGCAGCGAGCTCACGTACGTCCCTTCCATGTTCCGTACCACCGCCTGCCTGACGAACGGAGCGCCCCCCGTATCGGCAGGCTCGAGGATCGACGCAAAGTACTGGATCCTCGTTCCCGCCCACTTAACCGGCGCATCCGACACTGTCTCCACCTCCCCGGGCTTCGGCTTCTTCTTCTCAACTCGCAAACCCTTACCCGTCTCCTTGCCGACTACCGCCTGAAGGTAATATCCCGCCCGTCTGTATCCCCGTCGCCCCGTCACCTCCGGCGAAACGCCCACCCCGCTGAACACCTCGTAGTACTCCATCTCCACAACCTCATCCGTCGGATTCTCCAACTCCACCGCAAGGTTCACGTGGTAATTGAGCAGCCCCTCCGGATCCTCCTCCGCAAGCTCGTATTTCTTCGTCATAACTAGCCTGTTGCCAAGCCCCGCCCGGAACTTAATCCCTCTGTCCGTTTGGTAGACCACCTCGAACGGCCGCTCCGCCAGCCTCATCCCCTCCGACGGCTCCGCTATCGCCAGCGAGCGAATCTTCGTATCGCTCTCCGCTTCCGTCAGCGGCCGCAGAAGAACAAACGGATTCTCCCTCGCGCTGTCCAGATACTCCTTGAGCACCATCTCCTCGATGCTGCCCCCCGCCGTGCTGAAACTCGCTCTCAGCGCCGCCGTCTCCAGCGTTATCAGCTCCGGCTCCACAGTGACCTCAGGCGTCGGCGACGGACTCGCCGCTTCCCCGGGCGCAGCCTCCGCTATCACCGCCTCTTCCCACTCACTCGGCTTCTCCCCCGGCACTCCCGACGGCACCGGCGTCACCTCCGAGACCTCCTCCGGCGGAACCTCGGGCTTCCGCACCAACTTCGGCAGCACGAACCAGTACCAGATCATCAGCACCAGCAGCGTTACTACCAGCGCCGTCGCTGTCCTCTTATCCATTGCCTATTTCCTGCATCCTCTCACCGCCCTCGCTCAAGCCGAAGCGCCAGACTATCCTCAAGCTCTCCGATTCTCTTTATCTTCTTCACCGTGCTCGACACATCGTAATCAACCCGCCGGAAGACAACCGCCGTCCCGTCAAACGTAACGTAGCAAGCACGCGGGTCGCCGTCTCGCGGCTGCCCCACAGAACCAGTGTTTATCAGCGCCTTACCCCCACCCAAAAAATGCGCCTCCGGCGCCTCCTTCGGCCGGATGAATCCCTTGTGCCCCTCCTCCACCACGCCCGGAATGTGCGTGTGCCCGACGAACGCATACTTTTTAACCCGCGCCATAATCTCCCGAACCTTCTTAGGGTCGTCCACGTGATGCGGATATATGTATTCCCTCACCGGATCCAGCGGCGATGCATGCGCGAAAAACATCACCCCCTGCCTCACCTCCTCCCGAAGGCTCAGCAAAAACCTCTCATCTTCAGCTTCCTTCCCCTTGTTGAAAACCGAACGCGTCCACGCCATCGCCTTCGCCGCCACCCGGCTGGACCTCATTCTCCCTCGAACCAGGGCCTCATCGTGATTCCCTTTAACCGTCAGCTTGAACCCCCTCGCCAGACGCAGGCATTCCAGCGGATTCGGCCCGTATCCCACCACGTCCCCCAGGCACACCACCTCTCGTATCCCCAGCGAACTGATATCCTCCAGTACAGCCTGGAGAGCCTCCAGGTTCCCGTGGATATCTGAAAGGATGGCGATCAATCCCCGTATCCCTCGCGATTCCCGGCTGCCAAGGCGTGCACGGCCGCGCCGCACCTCACGCCTCGCCTTCTCTACTTATCGTCTTCCCCTTCCGGGACTTCCGCCTCTTCAACCAGCATCACGGGGATGCCGTCGCGGATAGGATAGCGCCGCCCGCATTTCGTGCAAACCAGCTTCTCCTCCTCAAGCTTCACCGGCTCCTTGCACAGCGGGCAAGCAAGCACCTCCAGCAGCTCTTTCGGAATCAAACTCTCTCTCCTGCCTCCTAGCCTAACTTATCGTTTCAGGCATCAGCCGCGCTTTTCAGAATGTCGGCCAGATGCCGTACCTAACGGCCTCACCGTTCCTGCAACGGTGATAGAAACATTTCGAGGAACATCGAATCCACGTATCGCCCTTTGATCTTAACATGCTTGCGAGCGGCTCCAACAACACGAAAGCCAAGCTTTTTGTAGAAGCCCAAAGCTCCATCGTTGTCTGCCCGCACGTAAGTGAACAGTTTTTCGTAGCCCTTCTCCCTCGCCTCTTCGAAGCTTGCACCGGAGAGCCGCTTGCCAATGCCCTGTCGTCGCAGTGCAAGTTCTATGCACGTTCCAACAACCCCAACGTGATCAAATGCATGCGTGTACGTCGCGAAAGGCTCTATGCACTGAAAGCCGAGCACTCTATGGTCTTCCGGGCGCTCAGCGACAAGAAACACTCCACGGGGAGAAAAGCTCACTATATACTCTCGCTCATATTCCACCGTCAGCCGTGTGTCAAGCGCTGAATAAGCACCCGCTTCTATAATCTCGTTCCAGATCCCGGTTAGTGCTTCTGCGTCGGTCTGACGAGCCTCTCTAATCCGCAATTCCATGCGCTGACTGCCGGTTGTAGAGCCCTGCGGGACGCTGCTCAACCCTGATTATATTGCCCCCACCGCCTCTTACAAGCCAAAACTCGCTCCCCCGTTGAAACCGCCTCCCCTGCTTGCTAGAATCCCAGTTCGGCGCGGAACTTCTCGTTCTACATCTGAAAGGAGCTTTTTCGCATGCGCAAGGCAAAAGCAATCGTCGTCGGCATGGACGCCGTCTCAATGCCGCTCATTAAAAGGTTCGCCGATGAGGGTTCCCTGCCCACTATCAAGAAGCTAATGCGGAACGGTATCTCCGGCGATATACTCCCCTGCATTCCCGCTTACACTCCCACCAACTGGGCAACCATCTGCACCGGTGCCTATCCCGGCACAACCGGCGCCGCCAATTGGGCCGACAACAGCCCCGGCGACCCCGCCTCACGTCAGCCGCTTTCCACCTTCGACTCCCGCGCCATCACCGCCGAGACGATCTTCGAGGTCGCCGAGCGCCAGGGGCTCACCAGCCTTGCCGTCGCCTATCCCGGCTCCTTCCCTTCCCGAATGAAAAGAGGCTTCGTCGTCGCCCCCCTCCCCAGGGGACTCGTTTCTCTCTGCATTCAGCGCGGTGCCGTCTACACAACGCCGAATGAATCCGCCCCCAGAACCGAAAAGATCACGCTGAGGAAAGCCAGAGGCTGGAAAGGTCTCCGAAAGGGAGAGGAAGCCCTCGAAACCGAAATCGTATTGGAGGCAAAGCTCTCCCCTCATGCCGCGCGGATGACTGGCCCCGAAGCCGCAAAAAAGGCCGGCGCCACCGAAGACGGCGCCGATATCGAAACCATTACCAGAGCCGCCGGGCGTGAGAGAGAGCGCACAGACCGCATGGTCCTCAACGTCCTCCTTCGCAAAGGCCCGAAAGGCTACGAGAGGATCATCATCTCCGAAGGCAAGAACGCGTCCAAAAAGATCGGCGCGGCGCGCCAGGGCAAGTGGTCCAAATGGGCCGTCATCAAAGCCCCCAGCCCCGAAGGAAGAACGAAAGGTAGCATCCGCTTCAAACTCCTAAAGCTCTCCCGCGACGGAAAGCGCCTCGTGCTCCTCCGCACCGAAGTCTACCCCACCTCCGGATTCACCTCCCCCAAATCCCTTGCCGACGAGCTTTTTGAGAACGTCGGCCCCTACATCGAGCACGCAGGCGCCTCCGCCGCTGGCATCCGATTCATGGACGAAGTGATCGAGGAGGTCCAATATCAGGTGGAGTGGCAGATAAAGGCCGCCCGCTACCTCATGGAAACCCACGGCTGGGATATCTTCTTCAACCACTGGCACTTCCCCGACAGCATGGAGCACTTCTTCATCGCTCCCGCCGACCCCGCTTCCCCGGCGTACGACAAAAAATTCGCCAGGAAAGCCCTCGATGTCCTCCGCCGCACCTACAAGCTCGGAGACAAGCTCCTCGCCGGCCTGATGAAGAACGCCGATGAGAACACCTTCGTCGCCGTCATCTCCGACCACGGAAACTCCTCCAACATGTTCTCCTGCAACATGCCTCAGCTCCTCGTGCAGAAAGGCCTCGCCGCTTTCGAGCACTTGCCCGAGGGCCTCGCCACCCAGTCGCACGGCTTCGGGATCGATTGGAAGAGAACCAAAGCATACCCATACGGCGGCGCGCAGATCTGCGTCAACCTCAAAGGCCGCGAGCGGCACGGCATCGTCCCTCGAAAAGACTACGAAAAAGTTCAGGAGGAGATAATCGACGCGCTCCTCGACTGGCGCGAGCCCAAAACCGGAAAGCGCCCCGTCGCACTAGCCCTCAAGAAAAAGGACGCCCAGCTAATCGGCTTCTACGGCGAGCGCTGCGGCGACGTCGTCTTCATCTACAACTCCGGCTTCGCCTGGGGACGCGGCGGTGACCGCCACAGCATCGCCCCCGCAAAGGGCGGCGCTAACCACGGCCCGCAAATACCTACCACCTGGACCACTCTCTCCAGCAATATGGCCGCACTCGTCATGGCCGGTCCCGCCCTCAAGCACGGCTACGAAAGGGATCCCCAGAAGCTCGGCTACATGAAACTCGTTGACTTCATCCCTACCCTCTCTTACGGCCTCGGCATCAGCCCGCCGGTAACGAGCCAGGGACAGGTCATGCTCGACCTCTTCAACGGCTCGGGGAGGAAGCGAAGTGCTCGGAAAGGACGACGCAAAAAGGCTCGCTAGAGCCCTCCTGAAAAAATATCCCCTCGCCGCGCCGACGCTCGACTTCTCCAGCCCCCTCGAGCTCCTCATCGCCACCATTCTCGCCGCTCAGTGCACGGACGAGCGCGTCAACCAGGTCACCGAAAAGCTCTTCAAGAAATATCGAACCGCCGCCGACTACGCCGACGCCTCCCTCCCTCAACTCGAGCGCGAGATCAAAACCACCGGCTTCTTCCGCCAGAAGGCCAAAGCCATAAAGGCCTGCTCCCAGTCCTTGGTCGAACAGTTCGGCGGCGAAGTGCCCGACTCCATGGACGCCCTCACGCAGCTCCGCGGCATCGGCCGCAAAACAGCCAACATGGTCCTCGGCGACGCCTTGGGACAGCCCGCCATAATAGTGGATACGCACGTCCGCCGCCTCTCCCGGAGAATGGGCCTCACAGGAAAAAAAGACCCGGACAAAATCGAATTCGACCTCCGCGAAATCGTCCCAAAGGCCAAATGGACTCCCTTCTCCCACGCAATGATGGCCCACGGAAGGAGCATCTGCGTCGCCCGAAAGCCCCGCTGCTCCATCTGCCCCGTAAGAAAGCTCTGCCCGTACGACGGGCCGAGCGACTGAGGTCCCCATGGAAAACTCCCGCATCGCCGAATTCTTCTCCCGTATAGCCGACATCCTCGACATCCAGGGCGAGAATACCTTCCGCGTCCGCTCCTATCGCAACGCCGCCAGGATCATCGCCAGCCTCCCCACAAATCTCGCCGACTTCATCCGCGAAGGCGGCGACCCCACCAAGTTCGCCGGCATCGGCGCATCCATCGCCCAGAAAATAGCCGAGATCGTCACCACCGGCCGCCTCAAGTTCCTCGAAGACCTCCAAGCCCGGATCCCAAAGGACCTCACCGAGCTCCTCAAGGTGGAAGGCATCGGACCCAAGAAGGTCAAGCTCCTCTACGAGCAGCTGGGAGTCGACTCCGTCGCCCGGCTCGAGAAATCCGCCCGCGCCGGAAAGCTCCGCCAAGTCGCCGGCATGGGCGCTCGCACCGAAGAAAAAATCCTCCGCTCCATCGAGCATTACCGCCGCGGCATCGGCCGCTTCAAGCTCTCCCTCGGCATGGCCTACGCCGACGCGCTCGTCGCATACCTCTCCCGCGTCAAGGGCGTCCGCACCCTCGAGCCGTCCGGCAGCCTCCGCAGAAGGCGCGAAACCATCGGCGACCTCGATATCCTCGCCATCTGCGAACCCGGCTGCAAAATTATGGACGCCTTCACCCAGTACGAAGACGTCGAAGACGTCATCGCCAAGGGCGAAACCAAATCCAGCATCCGCCTCCGCAACGGCCTCCAGGTGGACGTCCGCGTCCTCGACAAACAAAGCTTCGGCGCCGCACTCCACTACTTCACCGGCTCTAAGGCACACAACGTCGCCATCAGAGAGCTCGCCCGACAGCGCGGGCTCAAGGTCAGCGAGTACGGCGTCTTCAACACAAAGACGGACAAGAAGGTCGCCGGCAAAGCAGAGAAGGAAATCTTCGCCGCTCTCGAGCTCTCCTACATCCCTCCCGAGCTGCGCGAAAACCGCGGCGAAATCGAAGCCGCCGCCCGCGGAAAACTCCCCAGGCTCATCGAACTCTCACACATCCGCGGCGACCTGCAGATGCACACCACTGCCAGCGACGGCCATCACTCCATCCAGAAAATGGCCGAAAAGGCCATCGAACTCGGCTACGAGTACATCGCCATAACCGACCACTCCCAGGCCGTCCGCGTCGCCGGCGGCCTGGACGAGAAGCGCCTCGCCAAACATCTAAAGGCCATAGAAAGGGCAAACGCCAAGCTCGACGGCATCCAAATCCTTAAAGGCATCGAAGTGGACATCCTCGCCGACGGCTCGCTCGACCTCGGCGACTCGATCCTCGCCGAATGCGACGTCGTCATCGCGGCCATCCATTCCCGCTTCAACATGCCCGAGGCCGAAATGACCAACCGCATCATCCGCGGCATATCCAACCCCAACGTCCACATCCTCGCCCATCCCACCGGACGCCTCATCCTCGAAAGGCCCGCCTACGAAGTGGACCTCAAGGAAGTCTTCAAACAAGCCAAAAGCCTCGGCGTCGTCATGGAAATCAACGCCTACCCCGACAGGCTCGATCTCAACGACGTCAACGCCCAAATGGCCAGGGACATGGGTCTGAAGATTGCCATAAACACCGACGCCCACTCCACGACCCATCTCGAACTCATGCGCTTCGGCGTCTACACCGCGCGCCGCGCCTGGCTCGAAAAGAAACACGTCGTAAACGCCCTCCCGCTCCCCAAGCTTCTCAAAGCCCTCAGGTAAAAACTCCCACCTCGCCGCGCCCATCCCTTACAGCCGATACATCTCCATCGCATTCTTCCCCATGATCTTCTCCGCCAGCTCCTTCGCCACCCTCATCGAGAAGTAGCCGCTCGCCACCTTCTGCGCCAGCACCTCCGCAATCAGATCCTTCGCCAGCACGAGCGACGCATAACTCTGCTCCACGATCCTGTGATCCCCGCCCCACGCGAAAATCTTGTTCGAAGGAACCACCTCTATCCACTCGTCCAGCGCTCGCTTGTACGCCGCCGGACTTATGTGCGCCAGCCAGCAGCCGTCTATGTACACGTTCGGGAAGTATTTCGCCATCAGCCCCGCCTCGGAGCAATATGGATATCCCCCGTGGAAAACGTCGAACCGCACCTCGCCGTATTTCCGGAAGAGGTTCGTCAGGTGAGTGGGCTTCGAGTTCGTTATCGTGTTGAAGTTCCCCGCTTGAATCCCCGTATGAATCTGCATCGGCAGATTGTATTCCGCGCACTTCTCGCAAACCTGATGCATCATGTAATCCTGGAAAGCCTTCCGCTCCGCCGCCGACACGTTCTCCAGACCCTTCGCCCATGCCTTTTCCGCATCGCACCTCGGAACGTCCTCGTAGTAAAGCGTCCGCCTGTACGCAAGCCCCGACTTCACCCCCTTCGCTCCGTCGTCCACGGCCTTCTGAAACGCCCCATTCAGCGCATCCAGGTACCCGCCAAAAGAATACACTCGCCCGCCCGCTATTGACTCCGCAAACTTCCTCTCGCCCAAAATGAACGCGTCCATTCTCACAATCTGAACAAACCTCCCATCCTCCACCACGCGCGGCGTGTAGTTCCCAAGCCACCACCCGTGATCCAGCAAAATGTACTTGATGTTCGTGCGGTCCAGCACGCTCTTGGCCCACCGCGCAGGATTCTTGTTCGCCTCGCGGATCTTCTCCGAAAGCGCCCTCCAGTTCTCTACTTCGTCAACCTCTTCGGCCTCCATCCCGAAAAGATCCCTAAGCGCTATCAAAAGGTACCGATAGTAAATCGTGCTCTTCACTTGCCTCAGAAACGGAACCAGCCTCTCCCACCGCTCCTCCGCCAAATCCTCCTTCCGCGGATCCTTCAGATACCCGAACCACTCCCACGTGCTCTCGTGCGGCAAAAGCCCCGCCGAGGTGAGGTCCGAACTCAAATACGTCCGGCTCATAAAGCACGGCAGGTCCAGCCCGAACGCCTCCTCCCTCCACTGATCGCCAAGGTGCTCGTGGTGGTCCACAACCTCCACCTCATCCAGGAAACTGCGAAGCTCCTTCCGAACGCTTTGGTAACTCATCAACCTACCCCCGTCTTGTTGGAAAAGACATCTCGCGAGAAATCTTCAGCAGAACTCCCCCGGCGGACAGCCCCTATCTCGAGCCCTCCGCCTCTTCCTCCCCCCCCGGCGGCCCGATTTTCCGCAGCTGCGTCAGCTCGTCCCTGAGCCTTGCCGCCTCCTCGTATCGTTCCTTCCGCACCGCATCTTTCAGCCTTCGCTCCAGAGCCTCCTCCTTCGTAAGCGGCTTCTTTCGCCGCATCTCCCTTATCATACCCCGCAGAATGGAAAGCGACCGCCGCCGCTCGAACTTGAAAGTCCTGTTCTCGACCTCCGGCAAATGCTCTATCCTGCGCACCGCCACGTTCAGATCGCCCAGCGCATCGTTGTACCTCTTCCTCATCGCCTTCGAAAGAGCAGACGCCGAGTACCTCATCCTCAAAATGTACGGCCGATATTGCTCCACCGCCTCCCTGTCACTCTCTTCCTCCGCGTACTCGTTCACAAAATCGAACAGCACTATGTTACGATCCGTATCCCTCACGGTCCGCTCGTAGTCCCCGATCTGGAAGAGCAGAACGTAGCGCTGATAGTACAGCACCCCCTCGTCTATAAGCTCCGCGCACTCCTCATGCGAAACTTTGAACCCCTCGTCCGACCCGTGCTTCCCTACGTATTTGTCAAGCCGCTTCTTATGGTATTCGAGAAACGACTCGCACCCATTCTGCCGCAGCCCATCCGGCCGCCCGTCCAGCTCGTACTGCTCTACCCCGAGCGGAAGCCGGATCTGAATCTTCTCGCTGCCGTCCTCCCCGGAAATCCTGCGGACCGACTCCTCAGGATCATACGGCCACGATCCCAGCACGTCGCTGATGTCTTCTCGCATCTGAACTTCCTCTCATCCCGATTATCCCCGCTCCGGTACATCTCGTCAAGCTGAGTCCTCACCCTCGCCCCCGTTTCCTCCATTCGCGCCACTTCGGCATCGCCGCCCTCCGGACCGGTTCCCTCTTCGCCTTCAGCTCACTCACAAAGCGCAGCAGCTCCAACTCCATCCTCTCCGCCACCTCCGGAAACTCGCCAATAACGTTCTCCTGCTCCGTCGGATCCTCCCTCAAATGAAAAAGCTCCCGGTCCTCGGGGTGGTATCTTCCCGCCGGCCTCTGCGGCTCCAAATAATATGCGAAATTCCATTCCGCATTTCGTACCGTCCACGAATGCCCGTAATGCCCGCAGTACGCAAACTCGCGCATATGTCCCTTCTCGCCGCGCATCACCGGGAGCAGGCTCTCCCCTTCAACCCAACCCGGCTCCTCGACGCCCAGAAAATCCAGCGCCGTCGGCATAAGGTCGCACGTCTGCGCAATCGCGTCCGAAACCAAAGGCTTCTCGCCCGGCGCGTATATTATGAACGGAATCCGCATCAGCTCCTCGTAAGGCCACGCCCGCCCCTTCCTTATCATCCCGTGCTCCCCGAAAGGCTCCCCGTGATCCGAAGTGAAAATTATCATGCTGTCCTCGAAGAACCCCTCCTCCCTCAGGTAATCCAGAAAAACCCCCGCCCACTTGTCCACCAAACTCACCTCCCCCGCGTACTGCGCCTTTATATGCTTCAGCTCCTCCGCCGTCAGGTACCCCTCCACCTCCCGCACTATCGGATTGATAATTTCTATCCCCTTGTAATCGGGGTCGTACATCCTCGTGTACTCCGCCGGCGGGTCCCACGGCTCGTGCGGATCGAAGCAATCAAGCCACAGAAAAATCCTGTCACGCCTTCCGACCGAATCCAGCCACTTCATCCCCGCCTTCACCACCCGCGCTACAAAGTGATCTTCCTCCGACTTCCAGTGCGCCCGGTTCCTCAAATACTGCACCGTCTGGTGCGTCCACCTCTCATTAACGCCGTCCGACTTGTGGTACTTCTCCAGCTCCACCTCGATCGAATCGTCCAAAACGTGAGGATCGTCTTCCTGTCCCCTTATGAACTCCGTGTAATCAAACCCCCTATTCATGTTCATCCCCGGCTTGTGGAAGTGAAAGACGTCCGTGATCATCGCCGATGTGAAACCCTTATCCCACAGGTATTCCGCCAGCGTCACGTCCTCCACCCTGAACGGCTCCCATCCGCTGAACGGAAAGTTGTACCTCCCCGTAAACCACGTCGCCCGCGCCGGCACCGTCGGCACGTTCTCCGGATACGAATACCTGAACACCGCCGACTCCGACGCAAAATGGTCAAGCTTCGGCGTCCTTATCCACCTGTTTCCGTAGCAGCCCAGGTGATCCGCTCTCAAGCTGTCCGCTATCATCACGATCAGATTCATCTGGCCCGTCCTCCCCTCGGAGGCCTCGTCCTCTCATCTCCAACTATGCTGATCCCCACTAGAATCACGGTCGCCCCTTCCGCCGCCTCCACCGTAACCGACTCTATCGGGCTGAACCTACCCCCCGGCATAATGCTGTAAAGGTAAATCGCATTCTCCTTCCTCACCGGATTGGGTCCCAGCCATCCGGTCCTCACTATCTCGTACCGCCCCGTCGCCGGCCGCCTCCAATCCGTCACGTGCCTTCCGTTGACTATCGGGTACGGAGCGACCCTCCCATCCTCCATCCTTATGATGAGCTTACCCAGCTCTGCTCTGTCCGGAAGCTCCGTCTCAGCCGCAATCAAAAAGTGTACCTCACGTCCCCCCAAACCAACCGGAATAGGCCCTACGCCGCGCGGCAGGCTCACATCCGTCGTGCTCACCGCCACGCACGATACCCCCTGGTTCCCCTCAGGATCGATTATCCTGAAAGGCACCCCCCCGAAGCTTCTCTCCCACTCTATCACCGGCCGCTGCATACCGGGAATCCAATCGCCCAGAACCGTATCCGGGAAGAACCTCATATCGTCCTCCCCGCGATCCGTCCATCCCCCGCGCCCGTCTCCCGCCTCCGTATCTCGGAAGCCGCGGTTGCAGAACGTCCTTATGTCCGCGTAGGCGGCCTGGATCTTCGGCCCTCCCAGCTCCACCCCAAGATTCGTCAGCAGAACCGACGCATACCGCGAAGCCTTATCCTCAGCTCCATTCGGGGCTCTATCCCACTGAACCTGATCTATTACCACCAACCCCTTACCCAACACAAACGCCGCCAGCACCCCCGGCTTCGACAGCGCAACCATACCCTCGCTCTTGTCGGCCTCCACGACGTAGCTCGCCGGCTCCTCCCCGCCGCGACCCCTCCGCGCCGGCCCCAGCGACCACGCGAAGCAACGGCTGCTTATCCCGCTCGAGACCCTAAAACGCCGCTCGAAATCAACCTGTTCCTCGCCCGAAAGTATCCCCGCCCCTCTCGTACTCCCTTCCTTCACCGATACTGAAACCCCAATCAGCTCCGATAGAATCTTCGCATCATTCGGCTTGAGCCCGTGCGCAACCACCTTCCCTCCGCCCTCGACGAACCCCCGCAGTCCCGCTGCGTGCCCCGCCAGTTTCTTCCACGCGCCGCTCCCCGAAACAATCAAAACCGCATCCCCCGCCCTTCCCCGCGGCACATCCTCCACAGAATCGAACCTCGCGTTGAGATCCTCCAGCGCCTTCGAGAACCCCTCATCCGACGAAATCACGTACGCCTTCCTTCGCCTCGCCGGGAGCTCGAACGCATACTCGAGCAATCTCGCAAGCACAATATCCGATACCGGCTCCGCCCCGCGCAGGTTATGCAAATCCAGCGTCGAAAGAATAAACCGCCCACGCCCTACAGGCACTTCCATCAGTAGCGCATTCACCAGCCCCTTACCATCGCTTGCGTCAATTATCGGCACGAAGTTCCCCGCGAGCGGCTCAATTATGCTGCTCCGCGCAACCGCTTCGTCTTCTCCCCAGAACATGAAATCCTCTTCCTTCAACCCTGCCAACGCCGGATGCGCCGGCGCCCGCGCAAATCCTATCGTCGTCCCTCTCCCAGCCTGCAGCCTGCAGGGCAGAAAGTTCAGCCGCTGATATAATCCCCTCGCCTGCGCCATCACCAGAAGCGTCCCACCCTCCTTCACATACGACGCGAACTTGTCCCCGGCGCGATCAACGTTGTAATCCAGCGAGTCCTTCCCTATCACCAGAACCGGCATCCGCTTGGCATCCAGTTCAAACGGCGCCGCAATAGCCTCATACTCAACACCCAGCCCCCGCAGAAGTTCCGCCGTCTGCCCGCTCACCTCATAAAGTCCCACCTTCCCCGGCAGCTCAATCGGCAGCTCGAGCTGCGGAAAAACCGAATATGCCTTCTCCTCCTCGAACGCCACCTCATCTCCATCGCGCACCGCCACGCGAAACACCGCCTCCGCCCGCTCGCTCACCTTCGGCGTCCGGAACCGCACCGCCATCCGCTCCAAACCCGCCGGCTCCAGCCTCAGCGCCTCCTCGCCGTGCGCCGCCTTCTCGCCCCCCGAAAGGGTTAGCGACCACTCCACTTTCAGCTTCTTCGCCTCCATCGTATCGTTATAGACTGTCACCGTTCGCGAAACCGGCCCGTCCCCGTAAAAGCTCTTGTTATATTCCTTCACAAACGCCGCAACCGGCTCATAAGCCCGCTCGCTCACGTCGAAAAGGATGTTGTCAAGCCGCCTTCGAGATCTCCCTCCCCCTTCGAACGCCGTCCACGGACACATCCCCGAAAGCTCCTGGTAACGAAACGCCTCAATGTACATCTCCCATATCTTCGCCTTCGCCAGTTGGTGCTTAGCCCTGTAATCCCCCTTGTATATCTCGTCCCCGACAATGCCGCTCAGATGGTCCGGCGTCTGGTACGGCAGCCACGAAAACTCCGTTATGTAAAGCGGCTTCTTCCTCTCCCACTTCCACGGCTCCGGATGCAGCAGCCCCAGCCCTTTCCCCGGGCTCTTCTCCACCGGCTCGTCCAGCCAGTAGAAATCTCCCGGAATCATGTTGAAGTTCGGATACTCCACCGCGTAGTGCAGCGACAGGACGTCCGCCGTCCCCTCCGGATCCAGGTCGGCCGCGTACATTATCGGCCGCGTCGGATCCAGCTTCTTCACAGACCGCCCCAGCTTCGCTATTTCCCCCTCGATCCTTTTGAACTTCCTCTCGTCGCGCCCCATCATGTGAAGAAACTCATTCTCCACGCTCCAGAACGCAACCGAAGGATGATTCCTGTCCCTCATCACCATCCCCTCCAACTGCCCCTTCGCGTTCTCCCAGAACCTCGTCCCGTAAACGTCCGCGTAATGCACCACCCGCGTCCACATCGGCGATTCCGGTATCGTCAAAAACCCAACCTCATCCGCCGCCTCGTAAACGTGCGCCGGCCATATCTGCGCGTGGAACCGGATTATGTTAAAGTTCTTCTCCTTGAGCTGCTCCAAAACCGCCTTCGCCCCCTCCTTCTTGTGCCAGCCCTGCTCCCACACCCCGAAGAAATGCGTCCCCGCTCCCCGCAGCTTCATCTTCACCCCGTTCAGCCTGAAGTAAGCGCCGTCCGTCCAGAACTCCCGGAAGCCGAATCGAACCGTCTTCGAATCAACCCCCTTCCCGTTCTCCATTAGCTCGACCACGACCTCGTATAAATTCGGATCGTCCGGAAACCAGAGTTCCGGATCCGCCCACTTCGCCTTCAGCTTCACCACAGAGCTCCCTCCCGCCGGCACTTCAACCCTCTCCGCCGGAAGCTCGAGCACCTTCTCACCCCCGTCCATCACCCGCGCCGAAACCGACGCCGCCCCTTCCTGGTCCGATTCATTCGCAACCCTCACCTCCGCGACCAGCTCCTTCTTTCTCACCGAAGTCCGCACGAACGCATCGGATATGTGCAACGGATTATGCGCCACGAGCTTGACCCCATCCCAAAGCCCTATCTCATCCGCAACCAACCCCAGCGGCACCAGCCCGATGTTCCCAAGACTTCTTATGTCATCCAGCGTCCGCGGCGCCTGCAGCACTTCCCGGTTCAGCGTAAACGCCACGCCGCCAACCGCGACCAGCAGATCATTTGGCTCCCCACGCTTCACGTGCCTCGTCACATCCACGCTGAAAGGCACGAACCCCGTCGAATACGTCCCCACCTTCTCGCCGTTCAGATACACCAGCGCCGTATACTTCGCCCCGCCGAACTCCAGCTTCACCCGCTTTCCCCCCCCGAACGACCTCGGCACCTCGAAGCTCCGCCTGTACCAGATCGCATAACCCCGTCGCCCCCGCGGGGGAAACATCATCGCCGTAGTCGGATACCACCTATCCAATTTCTCCGGCGGGTACGTAAGCTCCGGCTCGTTCACCGGGCTGTATTCCCACCCCTCGCTCAGGTCTATCACCTCTCGGCTAGACATCTCGGCCCCCGCCACACTTGCCGCCTCCAACCAAAGGGTCAACGCAGCGCACAAAAATAAATATCGCAACTTCAGTCTCCTTCTTCTCCCTTCGCGCCAGGGATGAATCCGGACGAAAGCCTTTCGAACCAACGCACCTAAGCAAAGCCGCACTCAATTCTCGCGCGACAAAGCCCCCGCTAGACCTCACGCCTCCCCAGCAGCCTCTCCGCGTTACCCCGGAAAATCTTCCTCTCCGCCTCCTCTCCCAGCTCCAGCGAGCGCACCAAAGCCTTCTCGCTCGACTGATCCCGCCACGGCGAATCCGTCCCAAAAAGAACCTTCTCCGCACCGTGCGTCGCAATTATCTTTTTCACAAGCTCGCGCGTGGAATCCTCTATCGAAAACGATGTCTCGAAGTAAACGTCCTTCCCCACAAGCAGCTCCCACACCTGCTCCCACTGCTTCCATCCCCCTGTATGCGTCGCCACCAGCGTCAGCGAAGGAAACCTTTCCAGCACATTCGCTATCCGCGGAACCGACGCCCGCAGATCCCCTGGAAAGGCAATGTCGTATCCGCAGTGCGGGACAAATATCAAACCCGCATCCACAAAACCCTCGTATATCTCGTACACCTTCGGCGAATCCAGCTCGAAATCCTGATACATCGGGTGCAGCTTTATCCCCACGAACCCCTCATCCCTTATCTCCCTCAGCTTGTCCTTCACCCTCGGCGTCTCCGGGTGCACCGACGGAAAAGGAACAATGCGATCCGACGCAATCTCCTTCGACCACTTCAGTATCGAATCCACCTGCGCGGGAGTCGTCGCGATCGAGCAAATGACCGAAGTCTCTATCCCCGCCCGGTCCATGGACCTCAGCAGCTCCCCCACCGTCCCGTCCAGAAACGCCTTGACGTTATCCGTCTCCGCCTCGAGGGTTGCTATCGCCCGTTCCGCCAGAAAGTCAGGAAAGGCGTGCGTGTGGAAATCAATCGCCTGCACTCATCTCCTCCAAGTCCAAAGGGAATTGCGAAAGCCGCACCCCACCCCCGCGCCGGGAAATCACATTATAGCCCACCACTCGCGCCCATTCCACCTTCCCGACCGTGCCTTGTTGACTTCCGGAACCGCTCCGGTAAAATGACTAGTTGCTGCTAACGTTCCATATGACCCTATCGTAGAGGAGTTGAGTTAATGGCAGAGAAGACCTATGACTCTGAGCAGTTTCTCAGCAAAGAGACCCTTGCCGAGATCACGAACCTCCGGGTATCTCAGCCCGATCTCGTCCAGAAGGAAATGCAGGCGCGCAAGCGCAGAAAAACCCTCGCACCCGACGGCAAGCTCACCGTCCTAGCCGCCGACCATCCCGGAAGAATGGTCACCCGCGCCACCACCGACCCCATCGGCCTCGCCGACCGCCTCCAGTACCTCGGCCGCATTGTTCGCGTCATGCTCGCAAGCCGCATGGACGGCCTAATGGGCACCTCCGACGTCCTCGAAGAGGCAACCCTCGCCAACTACATCTACAAACAGCGCACCGGAAAAAGCTTCCTCGACAACAGGGTCCTCCTCGGATGCATGAACCGCGGCGGACTCTCTGGCGCCAACGCAGAACTCCGCGACATGATGACTTCCTACATCTCCGGCAGCCGCATCAAGCAAATGAACCTCGACGGCGCTAAGCTCATGTTCCGGCTCCCCTTCGACGACGAAAAAGACATCTACGCCCTCGAGACCGTACAGATCTGCGCCGAGGCCATTGAAGAACTGAACGACGAAGGTCTCCCCGCCTTCCTCGAAGTTCTCGCGGTCAAGCGCGACGGCGGCTCCTACAAGACAATCAAGGAACCCGAGCACCTCGTCAAAGTCATCGGCGTCGGCACCGCCCTCGGTTACACCTCCGCCAGAACCTGGCTCAAAATTCCCTTCGTCCCCGACTTCGACCGCGTCGCTCGCTCCACCACCTGTCCAATCCTCATGCTCGGCGGCGAGGCCACCGGAAGACCCCTCGAAGTTATCAACCAGTTCTACGAAGGACTCAAAGCCGGCGCCAACGTCCGCGGCGCTCTCGTCGGCAGAAACGTCACCTTCCCGGGCCCAAACGACCCCGCCGTCATCGCCCAGGCCATCTACCTCGTCGTTCACCAGGGTCTCACCGCCGACGAGGCTTTCAAGCAGGCCGGCTCCTTAGAAGGCACCCTGATGGACGTCTTCGACTGACGGCGGCGTCCTTCCCCGAGTGAAAGGAGTGGTAACCCCGTGGCATCCCCCGAAGGCGGCCTCGTGGTCGCGCAATCCGGCGGCCCGACTTCAGTGATCAACTCCAGCCTATGCGGCGTCGCCCAGGAAGCCATGAAGCACGACTGCTTCACAGACGTCCTCGCCGGCTACAACGGGGTCCTCGGCATCCTCAACGAAGAACTCTTCGACCTCCGAAAAGAAAGCCCCAAAACCGTCGAAGCCCTCAGGCGCACTCCCTCCGCCATGGCCGGCTCCTGCCGCTACAAGCTCAAGGACATGGAAACTTCCAGGGCCGACTACGAGCGCATCCTCGAGGTATTCAAAGCCCACGACGTCCACTGCTTTATCTACATCGGCGGCAACGACTCCATGGACACCGCCGACAAGCTCGGAAACCTCGCTAAGGAATCCGGCTACGGGCTAATCGTCATGGGCGTCCCCAAAACCATCGACAACGACCTCGCCTTC
The DNA here is from genome assembly GCA_964622675.1 of uncultured Planctomycetota bacterium. Lineage (GTDB taxonomy): Bacteria > Planctomycetota > DG-23 > CAZBND01 > CAZBND01 > CAZUUK01. The sequence continues at coordinate 45,888 of CAZUUK010000008.1, forward strand.
ACCGACCACTGCCCCGGCTTCGGCAGCGTCGCCAAGTACCTCTGCGCCGCTGTCATGGAAGCTGGCCGCGACACCGAATCCCTTTACACCGCTGACACCACCACCGTCTTCGAAACCATGGGCCGGAACGCCGGTTGGATCGCCGCCGCCACCGGCCTCGCCCACAGAACCGAAGAAGACGCACCCCATCTCCTCTACGTCCCCGAAATCCCCTTCAACACCGACCAGTTCGTAGATGACGTAAAGCGCACCCTCGACAGACTCGGCCGCGCCTTCATCGTCGCCTCTGAAGGCCTCGTCGATGAAAGCGGCAGGTACATCACCGAGCAGGCGGGAGCCTTCTCCGTTGACGCCTTCGGCCACAAGCAGCTCGGCGGCGTCGCCGAAACCCTCAAAAGCATCGTCGAGCAGCGCGTCGGCGTCAAGTGCCGCTACTGCAAGCCCGGCACCGCTCAGAGAAACGCAATGCACTTCGCCTCACTTACCGACTCGGACGAAGCCTACATGGCTGGCCGGACCGCCGTCCAAAAAGCCGCCCAGGGCACCTCCGGCTTCATGGTCACCCTCGTCCGCGAAGAGGGCGAAGAATACCGCTGCAACACCGGCCTCGCCAAGCTCGCCGACGTCGCCAACGCCGAAAAGAAACTCCCCCGCTCCTTCATGAACGACGAAGGCAACCACATCTCCGATGAAATGCGCGACTACGCCGAGCCCCTCCTCAGAGGCGAAGTTCCCATCGAAATAGCACCCGACGGCCTCCCCGTCTACGCCCGCTTCGAAAAGCACTTCGTCGAGAAAAAGTGCCCGCCCTGGTCCGGCCCGAAAAAATAACACGTCCCCAAGCGTGCGACCCTTCTCCTACCAAACCTTTCTCGAGAAGCAGACCAGCCCCACAGCCAGGGCCCCCAACCCGACCGCCGCTGATCCAATCACGTCCCCTGCTGACGCAAAAGCCGAAAGTGGCAAAATCCCGGCCCCGATCATCAAAAGATTCTCAACCGTCTCGACGATGACGTCACTCATCGGCAGCACGCTTATCCTAAACCCCGGAAGCGCAACGAAGCTTATCACCAGCAACAGCACCGAAACGCTCAGCACCGCATGCACTCTCCTCAGAATCGTCCCCAAAGCTGTGCACATCATTCCAAGCGCCACGTACCCAACAAGCACACCCGCAAGCATCTTCCCTACCTCGGCGCAAAAAAGCCCAACGGAAATTCCCCCCTCCTCCGGCATCCATGAATACCCAAACGCCAAGCTCACGCCCGCGCAGAGCGCGCCTCCTATTAAGCACGCGCACAGAAGTATATAGATCGCCAGAATCACATCCCAAACCAACGCCTTCGAAAGCAGCATGTCGGCGTTTCCCACCGGCAGCACGAACAGGAATCTCAGCCTTCTTGACGAGTAATCCCTGCATATGGACACGCTCGAGAAGATCGCCAGCATCATAGACCCCACCACGAAAAGACCCGCCAGCACGTTGCTCACCAGATAGCCCAGCCACACCTCTTCTCGGAAGAGTTGCTTCTGAAGCGGTATGGACGCGGCTATCCCGAGGCCGGCGAGCAAAGCCACCACGGCCGGAACGACCCACAGCGCCGCGCTTCTATGCAGATCCTTCAACTCCCATCCCACGGCCGCTCGCATTCGCCTCCCCCACCCGATAGCCTTCTGACGCACCTCCACTCCTCGCCCAGCACCGACCGCTCCCTCCAGAACCCGAACTCCATCGCGCCTTACATCTTTCAACGCCTGCATCGCTCCCAGCCGCTCCACATATTCCTTTGACGAAAACGGCACCGGAACCACGGCCGAAACGTCGAGCCCATTCTGCACCAGATGCTTCACAAACTCCGTGATATTCTCCGCACGAATGTTCAACAGGTATCTCGATTTGGCCGTTCGCGTGAGCGAGCGGATCCCCAGCGACTCCGGCATCCCCTGAGCCGCGATCTCCCTCCCCCCGCTCACCTCGATCTCGTACAAGTCCCCCACCGCCCCATTGAACGCCTCCCAGTCCCCCGCAAAAAGCGCCTTTCCATCCTCGAGCACCAACACCCGGTCACTCAGCGCCTTCGCCAGCGACAGCGAATGCGTCGCAACCACGACGGTGGATTTCTTTTCCTGCTTCACCCTGTTCACAAACCACTTCAGCCGCTCGATCCCTTCCGCGTCCAATTCCGCCGTCGGATCGTCAATCAGAATGAGCTCCGGCATCCCCATGGCTGCCGACGCGATCGCCACCCGCTTTCGCATCCCCGACGAGCAGTGCCGCAGCTTCTTCTTGAGAAACGATCCCAGTCCGAACTCCTCTATCGAGCTCTTCAAAGCCTGCCGCCGATTCCCCTCACCGAAGTCCCTCAGCTTCCGAACCAGCCTCAGATGGTCAATCACCGTCATATTCTCGTAGAAGGAAGGCGTATCGAGCAGCGCCCCGACGCATTGCAGCAGTCGTGTCGGCCTCCTCCTGACCGGCATCCCGAAGAGCCTCACGCTCCCCGACGTCACCCTGAACATCCCCAGAAACGCCCGCAGAAGGCTCGTCTTTCCCGACCCGTTGTGCCCGAGCAGTGCCAGCACCTCGCCGCGTCTCACACGCAAACTGACGCCCTTCAATATCTGCGCGCGGCGCACCGATATCCCCAGATCCTCAACCTCCACAACATGCTCGACATCCGGCTTCGCCAAGGCTTCCTCCTATGGCTGAACTAAACTGCGCGCAGAATGTCTCGGCGGCCGCTCTCGCCTACCGCCGCCGCATTATGTAATACTCGTATCCCCCGTGGTCCTCGTCTCTCTCATCCTCTCCGCCGTTGCCGTCCGCTCCGCACCTGATCAAAAGCTCCCCCGCCTCGCCGGATCCCAGTGCGCTGATTTCAGCTATCTGCCTCGGCGCGGAAACATCGCATTCGCTCAGCGCTTCGAACTTCCTCCCCCGCTTCCGCAGCAGCAGTACGTGAATCCTTTCCGGCTTCTCCACCCACGCTATGTCCCCGTACCCATCCCCGTTCATATCATGACCCACAACAACGCGCTCTTCGATCTTCTCACTCAGCCGCCACGGATTGGTTCCAAGAAGCAGCCACTGCTGGCCGAATGGGGAGAGTTCCGCCGAGAACGTCTTCAAAACCTGCCCCCAGGCCTCGCGCCCCTCGACCCACCCCATGAACTTCCCCGTCAGCTTGAAGTCTTGCGTCAATCCCTCCGTCGCCCTATCAACCATCTTTCTCAAAGGCGGTGTATCCAGCACGAACAGTTCGATCACTCCGTCCTTGTCAACGTCCACCGGCCACACCACCAACGGAGTGTTCCGCAAAACCAGCGCTTTCGTCTCCAATGTTCTTCCCTTCCATATCACAACGCTCTCAACCCTCCTTCTGTCAACGTAGCGAACCGCGTTCACAAGAATCCCCTCGCTATGCTTTCTGGTCAACCCGCATTTCAGCACTTGCCTTAGAAATAGCCATCCGCGCTGCTCTTCTTCCCTATATCTGACGAAACGCCCCCTCTCCTCCTGCTTGTAGATCAAAAGAGACATCCTCTTCTTTTCATGCAACTTCTGCGCGACCAGATTCGGCAAACTCCAAATCTCCGAAGGCTCAAGCCACATCGGTGCACTACCCCTGTACATCCCCGGCAGACTGCTCGCCTCGTTAATGTACACCCCCGTATAGACGGTCGGCCGGTCGAACGCCACACGCCCGGCGTGGACCAGCGAGCAATCGGCCTCCTGCAAGTACACGTCCATGTCCTTTCCCGACGGAATCAGCACATCATCTCGTCCATCCCCATCTACATCCATAACCCAATCGTACAGCTCCCCTCGCAACCCCATCAGCGCCGGGTCTTCGATCAGCTTCTGCTTCTCAAAAACCGCCTCGTACTCCGCTTGACCGTTACCCTCCGCATTCACTTTCAGGAGCCTGTCTGCCGTTAACACAAACATCCACGTATCAATGCCCTTCCCTTCCAGGAACCCAAACGACAGGCACTCTTCCGGCAGTTGGACCTTCGAAAGCTCAATCTCCGATCCTGCCTCCCCGCGGCCGTAAGAAACCTTCGGAATCAAAAAGACCGCCTCCCGTTCATCCTCAAACTTCACCCATCCGCTCCATTTCGCCATCTCCCCCGGTACCTCCCCTGACCCAAATCCCCCCTCCTCCAACCGCTTTCGGAACCAGCCGGGAAAATCGTATCGCTGCGTCTCCACGCTATCAGGATGAACAACCGTAACCCCCGCCGTGTCGAAGAACGCGAGCTCCCCAACTCCTCGTCCCTCGTCACCCCAGCATTCAAGGTATCTGCCAACTCCTTGCACGGTGAAGGATTCTGCCCCCTCCGCGATCGCAGCGGCCGTCAGAGCCCTAAGCGCACACACAACCAGAATCGCCGTCCTGAACCAGCTTCTCATCGTTCCACCGCCGGACAGAACACCGAATAGGTCCAATTCTCATCCCAGCATACGACGGAGTTCTTCTTTCCCGTCCCCACCGCTACGAATCCCCCGCTGCCCGGCCCCCTCAGCTCCACCACCTTCTCCATATCGAACGGCCTTTCACTCGAACGAGTGTTCCAGCAAACGCGTAACTTCCCCGCCCCGATAAGAAGCACCATATCCAGATACCCGTCACCGTCAAAGTCCCCGTAATCAATGGGGCTCATCGTCCACCGCCTCCCCTCTGGCAGCGCCGCGCTCATTCGCCGCCATGTTTCATGATGAAGTGTCTGCCGCACCGAAAAGACAAACCTGCTCTCCTTCGTGAAGCCCTCTGCTTCCTTGTCAAACAGCCAGCAGGTATATCGACACTCCCTTAATTCATCCGAATCGCCGGAGGATACGATGAACTCAAGATCAATATCTGGCTGAAGAAAAACGAGATCCAATGCGCCGTCGCCGTTTATGTCCGCCACCGAACTGCTCCCCGCCAGGTCATATGGAGGCCAGGCAACATCGGTAACTACTCCCGTCGCTTTTTTCGCGATTAGCGCTTCCCGCGTGCGCCGGAAACTACCATCCTCGAACGTTGCACCCCCATCTTCGGGGAGCGGCTTGCCAAGCGTGTACGAGACCACCCGCGTAGGGCCCGCCGGACTCACCTTCGTGTCGTCCTCAATCAAATCCCGAACCCCATCCCCATTAATGTCTATCCGCCATTTGTCCCCGTACCCCGTTACCCTACCGCCCTCGATAACCAGGTAGGGCCACAGCAGCCGAAAGCTATGCGGTGCAAAGACCACCCAGTCGCTCGCCCGATTTATCACGCTCCCGTTCAACAACCCAAAGTCCGGAAAATCGCTCCTGTGAACCGGAACCAGGCTCAACTCGTCACCCTCTTTCCGAACACCATAGCCCCACACCCCCCCGTCTCCCCACACCCCAGTCAAGCAAATCCCTCCGCTGCCAGGATCACGAACAATGTCATAAGGAACCAGGTACCTGCTCTTCAGACTCATGCCCTCACTTTGTCTGGGGGCGTAGTTCTCCACCTCCACCCCGGTTCTGTACCACCTGGAAGGACCGCTGATTCCATGCGCCGTAAAGGTCCCGTCCTGCTCCTGCCGATAGATGGATATCCTTCCTCTGTCAGGAAGAAAGACGTCATCCAAACCATCCCCATCTACATCCATCACGATGCGGCACCGCCCAGCAACACTCCTGTACCACCGCTCTCTTTCCACGAGCTTCCACCAACGGGAGTATAGCGACGTTGGCGCCCCCTGAAGCTCCCACGAAATCTTTTCCTCTTTGAATCTCCCAATATAGAGCCCCTCTTCGCCCAGGAGCACTACGCCCTCGTCCCCAGCATTTCCCAGCTTCACGAAATCCATCACGATCGCATCCGTGGGAAGCTGGAAGGTCCGCACCGTTACACTATCCGAACCAAACTGGTAGACGCTGAGAACTTCTGACGTGTGCCTCACAACGCAATCGCGCTTATCCAGATGCGCGATCCGAACGACATTCGGCCCGTGCTCAGTCTCGCCAAAAGCCCGCCGCGCAACATTCCCTTCCACGTCAATCACGCTGATGACAACCCCCTCCTCACCCGACTTCACAAACACAAGCTCCTTCTCGGGCGTGCCCCGCACATCCCCCATCAGCGGCCTGCCCTCTATGCCCTCGAAAAGCGCGAAACCCGATTGCACTTCAAAAGGAAGCGCCTCGTAAGGTAGCACAACCACCTTCGCCGCCGCGACGCCCGCACCTCCTTCAACAGCACCCGCACCCGACACTTCATCCTCAAAGGAGAAACAGAAGGTGAGACTAAGAGCAGAGAAGACAGCCGCTACTAAGATGCCCTGACCTCTCCGTTTCAACCGCCTGTCCCCGCGCTAGAAGAGCCCCCCGGCCTTATATACGCGCGTTCTCTCTAAGCCTCACCGACAATTGCCTTCACCCGCGCACATCCCCCGACCGCCTCTTGCGCAAACTCCCCAGACCTTATGCCCGACAATCCTCGCAGCTATCGCACCCAAACTCCCTCAAACTCCGTTCCATCGCTTTCCCTTCCGTCTCCCCCTCGTAGCATGCCATGTACTTACGGATTGAGCCGTCCGCCTTTACGCACTGCCACGCTCCCCCCGTGTCGCCCCCGTACCACCGCCGGTTCGCACAATCCTCGCCTTGCCTCTTCATTTCTTCTTCCTTCTCCCGCCTTTCTTCTTCAAGAGCCCTCTGGCCTTATCGGTAATATGCTCAGCGCAAAGGTGAAAAGTTTTCATCAAGTCCCACGGCGCGCCCGATTCGCCGAACCTGTCAGCAACGCCCACCATACCCATCACCAGCGGAGTCCCGTAGCTCTTCCTCCGCGCCGCAGCGCCCGCCACGAGATTGCCGAATCCCCCCACCTGATGCTCTTCGGCCGTAACCACAATCCCCGTCTCCTCCGCCGCCCGCGCTATCGCCTCTTCGTCCATCGGCTTCACAGTGTGCACGTTCACCACGCGCGTCTCCAAGCCGTCCTCCTCCCGCAGAATGTACGCCGCCCGCATCGCCTCCGGCACAACAGGCCCGCACGCGATAATAGCCAGATCCTCACCCTCCGACTCGTACTCGCCCGCCAGCACCGTCTCGAACGCATCGGCGAAATTATCCGCCTCCCCCCGGTAGCGGATCACGTTCGCCTTCCCGAACACAAACGGCGTCTCCTCCTTCGTCACGATGGGCGTCGCCTCCCGCGCGTATCGCAAATACGCCGGCCCCTCGACCTCGAGTATCGCCACCTCCGACGCCTTCGCCGTCTCCACTGCGTCGGCCGGCACCACGACATGCATGTTCGGAAGGATAGCCATCAGCGTGATCTCTTCCAGCGCCTGGTGCGTCGCGCCGTCCGCCCCGACCGAAACCCCCCCGTGCGCTCCCGCGATCTTCACGTTCAGATTGCTGTAGCACACCGTCGTCCTTAGCTGGTCCCACGGCCTTCCCGCCGCGAACACCCCGTACGTACCCGTCACCGGTATCTTCCCCTCCCTCGCCAGTCCCGCCGCCAGCGTCATCATGTTCTGCTCCGCGATACCCACGCTGAACACCCGCTCCTTCCGCTTCGGGTCCGCCTTCTCAAAGTCCGTTATCCTTATCGAATCCGAGATGTCTGCGTGAACGGTCACGATCCGCGGGTCCGAACCTATCTTCGCCATCGCCTTGCCGAACCCAAAACGCGTCGGCTCCATCTCAACGCGCATCCGCTTGCCGCTGTTCCACCAGTAATCCCGCGAAAACTTCGGCACCTCCGCCTCGATCCGCGGCCGCATCTCTTCCTCGTACTTCCGCGTCTTCCCAAGAAGCCGCTCCACCTCCGCCTTGCTCCAGACCTTCTCACCCATTATGTCCTTCAAGCCCTGGTCCAGCTCCTCCCGCTTCTTCGGCGCAACCCCGTGCCACTTCGCCTCGTCCTCCATGAACGACACCCCCTTACCCTTCACCGTGTGCGCCAGGATAAGCGTCGGCTGCCCCTTAACCGTACGCGCGTGCGCAAACGCCTCCAGTATCTCCTCCATCTTGTGCCCGTCGATCTCGATAACGTGCCACCCGAACGCCTCGTACTTCCTCGCCAGAGGATCGACGCTCATAACCTCCCGCACCCATCCGTCGATCTGAAGCCGGTTGTGATCCACAATCCCCACCAGATTATCCAGCTTGAACTGCGCCCCGGCCATCACCGCCTCCCAGATGCTTCCCTCCTGCTGCTCCCCGTCACCCATTATGCAGTAAACCCGCGACGCCCTCCCGTCCACCCTCACTCCCAGCGCGTTTCCGGCCGCCACGCTCAGCCCCTGCCCCAGCGACCCGCTGGACACCTCCACCCCCGCGCACTTCAGCCAGTGCGGATGCCCCTGGCAGGCGCTGTCGAGCTGCCTCAGCTTCAGCACCTCATCCATCGGAAAATAACCCGCCTTCGCAAGGCACACGTACAGAGCCGGCGCCTTGTGCCCCGCCGACCAGAATACCCGGTCGCGATCGGGCCAGGACGGATCCTTCGGATCGTGTCGTATCTCGTTCAGGTAAAGCGCCGCCGCGACGTCCATGATCGACAGCGTCCCCCCGGGATGGCCGGATCCCGCCGCATAAATGCTCAGAAGATCGTACGCCCGAAGCTCCACGGCAGCCTCGCGAAGCTCTTCCAGACTGTACTTCCGCTCCTCGCCGGTCCGCGAGTTCACTATCCCCATGCTGTCACTCCTTCCTCGTTGTCTCGCTCCGTGTTAATCCGCTATCTATTTGCTTCAGTGGATTCGTCGCCGCGTCCTCATCAGGCGTCGCCGGAATAGGGGAGAAAAAAATATACTAGCCTCTTCTTCAGTCCCGCGCAACCCGCTTCGTCCTCCCTCCCCCTCTCCCACATCACGAACTGCCCCTCTAGCCCGGCCTCTCGGAAAGCGCACCTCTTGCCATTCCCAGCACCCGCTCCATCACCTCTTGCAGCTCCCCGTACACCGTCGCGCCCGCCGCATTCCGGTGCCCTCCGCCTCCCAGCTCTCGCGCCAGCGCCCACACGTCAATCTCGCCCCTCGACCGAAAGCTCACCCGCACAGCACCCGCCTCTATCTCCTTGAACAGGATCATTATCTTCCCGCCCCGCACGAACCTCGCCATACGAATGAAACCCTCCGTATAGCTGTCATCCACTCCGCACTCTTTGAACATCGCCTGGTCAACGTGGAAGTAAACGATCTGCCCGTCCGCATCCGTCTTCAGGTTCATCATCGCCCTGCCCATAAGATGCAGCCGCGCCAGAGGGTCGCGCTCGTACACCAGTTGGTACAGCTTCCCGCACGCCGCACCCAGCCTGCATAGCTCCGACGCTATCTCGAACACCTTCGCCGTCGTATTCCCGTACCGAAACCACCCCGTATCCGTCGCTATCCCCAAGAAAAGCGCCGCCGCCAGCGACTCCGTAATCGGGAACCCGACCTCACGCGCAAACTCGTACAGCATCTCGCACGTCGCCGAAGCTCCCGCCTCCCGTATCGCCAGCTCCGTCTCCAGGTCCCCCTTGGTATGATGGTCGATCGCTATTCGGAAATTCCGCCGACCCTTAAGCCTCTCCTCCAGCTTCCCCAGCTGTGACCAGCTCGCCGTGTCCACGAACACCGTCACTTCCGCTGCCTCGATCAGCTCATCCGCCTCCGGCCCCCTCGCCAGAAACACCCCGTCCGCATCGAGGAACTCGTACCTTTCCGGAATCGGATCCGCGTTTATTATCTGTACGTTCTTCCCAAGGCTCCTCAGATACTCTCTCAGCACCAGCTCCGCCCCGAGCCCGTCTCCGTCCGGCGACACGTGCGTCGTCAGCACAAAGTTATTTCTGGCGTTCAGCGCCTCTTTCAACTCAGACCACATAGGCTCCTCCGAGAAGTCCGGTATTTTAACGACCCGCCCACCATCTAACAAGTCCCTTTCCCTCCAGCGCGCAGTCGTTATAATTTCACTAGAATCCTGACCGCAGAAAGGAACACGTCCTGATCACTTCCGCCGCAGCCAGGTCCATCTGCAGCAGGCTCCTACGCCTCGCCGGCAGACGCAAGCTCGAGATTCTCCTCTTCGCCGAGGAAAACTCCCTCACCAGGTTCGCCGGCAACTCCATCCACCAGAACGTGACACAATCAGACCTCGCCATCTCCATAAGAGCGATCATCGGGAAGAAAACCTCCCGCGCCACCACGAACTCCACCGACACCCAAAGCCTCGCCCAGACCCTCGAACGCGCCTTCGACCTGGCAAAGCTCCAGGACCCAAACCCCGACCTCCTTCCCCTGCCCTCGCCGCAGACCTACCGCCGCGTCCGCTCCTACTCCACCAAAACCGCCCGCGCAACCCCCGCAGATCGCGCCCAGGCCGTTAAAGACGCTGTCCGCATTTGCAGGCGAAAAAGCGCCTCCGCTGCCGGCGCATTCTCCACAGGAGAAAGCCTCCTCGCCGTCGCCAATTCAAAGGGCCTCTTCGCCGCCGGCCGCTCCACCCTCGCTTCCTTCGGCATAACCGTCCAGCTCGACGACATCTCCGGCTGGGCGGAGGGCCTATCAACCGACGTCGCCAAACTCGACGCCCCCGCCCTCGCCCGCCGCGCTCTTGCAAAAGCCATGGCAGCCGCAAATCCAAAACCCATCCAGCCAGGCCCCTACGAAGTCATCCTCGAGCCCGCCGCAGTCGCCGACCTCATTATCTTTCTCGGCCTATCCTTCAACGCAATGGCCTACCTCGAAAGGCGCAGCCCCCTCACCGGAAAGCTCGGCAAGCTCATCTTCGGCAAAAACTTCTCCCTCCTCGAAGACCCCTATCACGCGCTCCTCCCGGGCCGGCCCTTCGACTTCGAAGGAACTCGCAGCCGGCGCGTCGAGCTCATCCGTAACGGCGTCCTCTCCGGCCTACTCCACGACCGCCTCACTGCCAAGAAGATGAGGACAAAGACCACTGGCAACGCACTGGTACAGCCCGCGCCCGACGGCCCCTCATTCACCAGCCTCGTCGTCAATCCCGGGAAGACCGACCTCCCCGAAATGATCTCCAAATCAAAGCGCGCCATCCTCGTCACCCATCTTCACTACACCAACCTCGTTGACATGGCAAAACTCTACGTCACAGGAATGACCCGCGACGGCACCTTCCTCGTCGAAAAGGGTAAAATCAGTCGTCCGCTCCGAAACCTCCGCTTCACCCACTCCCTCTTCGACGCCTTCTCCAACGTCCTTGACGTCGGCCGCGCGCAGCATCTCTGCGCCGGATTCTTCGGAGGCGGCGTCGTCGCAACGGCAATGAGGATAAAGGACTTCAACTTCTCCAGCGAAACCGAATTCTGAGGAGGCACCGCTTGCGAAGCCTCACCGAATCAGCCCTCGGAACCGCAAAAAGGCGCGGCGCCACCTACGCCGAAGCGCGCGTCGTCCAAATAACTTCCCAGAGCCTCTCCGTCAGAAACGGCAAAGTCGCGCGCTCCAACTGGAGCCAAAGCTCAGGCATCGGCATCCGCGCAATCGTAAACGGCTCCTGGGGATTCGCCGCCGGCCCAAACCTCACCAAATCCCACGTCGAGAAGACCGCACGGAAAGCCGTCGCCGTCGCTAAGGCCAGCTCCCTCGTCAAGCTCCGAAACGTCTCCCTCGCCCCGGAGCCCCCGCACCAGGACGTCTGGGTCACCCCCTACACCATAGACCCCTTCTCCATCCCCGTCGAGGAAAAGCTCGCGCTCCTCTCCTCGACAGACAAGCTCCTTCGCAAGTCGAAAAAAATAACCGTCGCCGAATCCCGCATGGGCTTCCGCCGCGAAAAGATTTTCTTCGCCAACACCGACGGCGCTTACATCGAGCAGACCCTCCTCCGAAGCGGCGCCGGCTGCTCCGTCACCGCCTCCTCGCGCGGAGAGATCCAGCGCCGCTCCTATCCCTTCTCACACGGCGGACACGCCGCAAGCCTCGGCTACGAACTCATCGGCGCCCTCCGCCTCCTCGAAAACGCCGAGCGCGTCCGCGACGAAGCCGTCGCACTCCTCTCCGCAAAGCCCTGCCCCGCCGGTGAAAAGGACGTCATAATTGACGACACTCAGCTCGCACTGCAGATCCACGAATCCTGCGGCCACCCCTCCGAACTCGACCGCGTCCTCGGCATGGAAGCCAACTTCGCCGGCACCAGCTTCATGACCCTCGACAAGATCGGCAAATTCAAGTACGGCTCCCCCGTCGTAAACCTCGTCGCCGACGCCACCCTCCCCACCGGCCTTGCCACCCGCGGCTACGATGACGAAGGCGTTCCCGCCCAGCGATGGCACATCGTTAAGGACGGCATCCTACTCGCCTACCAGACAAATCGCGAAGTCGCCGCCGCCGCCGCCGACTCAAAAAGCCGCGGCTGTGCCAGAGCCGACGGCTGGTGGTCCGTCCCCATGATACGCATCAACAACCTCAGCCTCATGCCCGGCGCATGGAGCCTCGACGACCTCATCGCCGACACCCGCGACGGCATACTCTTCTCCAACAACCGTTCCTGGAGCATCGACCAGAGACGGCTCAACTTCCAGTTCGGCACCGAGATCGCCTGGGAAATAAAGAAAGGAAAGCTCCGCGGCATCCTCAAAGACCCCACCTACCAGGGCATCACTCCCAATTTCTGGCGAAGCTGCGACGCCATCTGCAGCGAAAACCATTGGAAGCTATGGGGCGTCGCGAACTGCGGCAAAGGCCAACCCATGCAAGTCGCCGCCATGTCACACGGCTCAGCCCCCGCACGCTTCAGAAAAGTGAAAGTCGGCGTCCAAAACCGCTAGAGCCTCAGCCCCCTCAGCGTCTTCAGGTTCCTTCTATCCAGAGACCCCGCCTTCTCGCCGGATTCCCGCCCCTTCTCCTTCGGCGTCTCCAGGATCACCGGAACTTCCTCGAAGTTCGGATCGTTCACCAGCGGCCTGAACCCCTCCAACCCGATCCTCCCCTTCCCTATGTGCTCGTGCCTGTCCAGCCTCCCTCCCAGTTCGCCCCTCGAATCGTTCGCGTGGATCACCAGCACCTTCCTCAAACCGATCACCCGCGAAAGCTCCCTCATCGTCCCTGCGCATGCCTCCGCAGTCCTCATGTCGTAGCCCGCCGCGAAAATGTGGCACGTGTCCACGCATACCCCCAGCCGCTGCGGAAAATGCGAACGACTCATGATCTCCGCCAGATGCTCAAACCGGTATCCCAGCGCCGTCCCCATCCCCGACGTCGTCTCCAAAAGCACCTTCGCCTCCGTTCCGGCAGCCTGCTTGAAAGCCTTATCCAATCCCTGTGCTATCTTCTCAATCCCCTTCTCCTCGCCCTGGCCCCGGTGCGCCCCCGGGTGCAGCGATATCAAACGTATGTTCAGCTTCTCCGCTCGCTCCAGCTCCGTCGCCATCCCTTCCACCGACCGCCGATAATGCTCCTCATCCACCGCCGCCAGATTTATAAGGTACGACGCGTGCCCGACCACGGGATCGATCCCCGTCCGCCTCTTCGCCGCCTCAAACCGCCCCACCTCATCCTCTTCCAGCGGCTTCAGCCGCCAGTTCAAATTCGGCCGCAGGAAAATCTGCACCGCGTCGCAGCCCACCTCCTCACCGCGCGCCAGCGCCTTCGAGACCCCTCCGACTATTGACATGTGCGCCCCGAATCGCACTACTTCCCCCTCACCACTCCGATCTTCAGGCAGACCTCCTCCAGCGGGCACTCATCGCACCGCGGCCGCCGCGGATGGCAGATAGCCCGCCCTAACCGAATCATGTTCAAGTGAAGACGGTACGCCGCACCCCTCGGCACCAGCTCCCCCATCACCTCGTGCGCCTTCTCCGCACTCGCGCTTTCGGGCACCAGCCCCAGCCTCCTCGTCACCCGATGAATGTGCGTGTCCACGGGAAACACTTCCTTCCCGCACGCAAAGAGAAGCACCACCGCCGCCGTCTTCGGTCCTACCCCCGGAAGCGATCTCAAAGTCTCAATCGCCTCGCCTTTCCTCATACGGCAGATGAAATCCAGCGAAAGCTCCCCTCGCGTCTCCTTCAACCACCTCAGGATTTCCTTGATCCGCCCGCTCTTCTGCTCCGCCAGCCCTCCCACGCGGATCGCACGCGCAATCTCCCGCCTCCTCCCCTCCAGCACCTCCTCCCACGTCGCAAACCGCCCCCTGAGCGACGCGAAAGCCCTGTCCCGGTTCAGATCGTTCGTGTTCTGTGAAAGGATTGTGCCTATCAGCACCGAAAGCGCATCCCGATCCCTTCCCCTCCGCGGAACCCCGAATCGCTCCCGCAGCAGCTCGTCAATCCGCCTCGTCTTCTGACTCGCCCGCGACGGCGGCTTCCCTCTCCGTATCATGAGTCGCAGTCAACGTCTCCAGAAGGTGCGTTATCTTGCTGTGAACCCCGAGCCTCTGCCGAACCAGCAGCGCCCCCAGCCGCTCCGAATACTCTATCGTGCCCGCGCCCCCCTTTTCCTTCCACGAACCCGGCTCCACGTGCTCCTTTATATACTCAATCAGCAATTCCGCCGTGAACCGGTAAACTGTCGGACCCTCCCCCTCCTCAGGTTCAAACACAACCGGCAGCTTCTCCTCCCACTCCGGATCCACATTCTCCGTCTCGAACATCAGATGCATCACCCCTGAATAGATCCTCAGCACAATCTGCGGAACCTTATCCGGCGTGGAAATGAAGACCAGCCCACCCTCCACATCGTAGCCCAAACCCAACCCACCCAGCAACTCCTCCAGGGCCGCTCCGACCTCGATCCCCTCCGCGCTCAAGCTTACACCCCGCTCTAAAAGCTCCTTCGGAACGCTCGGGTCCACCATCACGCCCATCTCCCCTCCCGCCGCCTCCCGCAATTCCAAAAGCGCCTCGTGCAGCGGAACATTCTCCAGCCTCACGTCAACCCGGCGCATAAGCACCCCCACCTCCACCTCCTTCTCCCCCACCGAAGGCGGCCCGCCACCCAAAATCGCCTCCGGCCTCAGGCACACTACCACCACTCGTACCCTCTCCGAATCTTCGGCATGCGGAAGTTCCACCCCCGCGAACAGACTCCGCCCAATCCCCAGCCTGTATATGCCCGCGCCCGACGCCGCTTCCTCCTCCAAACTGAATCGCCTCGCCTCAGTTTCAACCCACACCACCGCCGCCCGGTTCCCTTCCACCCTGACCACCTGCACCGCAATCTTCAAAAACCACTCGTCCCCGCTCTCGTCCAACTCCCGATCGAAGCCCACCAACATCATCTCCCTCTTTCCCTCCTCCACCTCCAACCTCTCGGCCACGAGCACCTCACTACCCGGAATCCGAACCAGCTCCCTCTCCAACCACAGCGCCTCCCCAAAAACCAACTCCATCCCCCCCAGCGGCGCCTCCCCCAACTCCACATCCAGCTCCAGCCCCCGCGAGGCGACACCCTTCGCTCGCGGCAGCACGCTCGCCAGGCCTGATCCATCCGTCAACCACGCCCGAACCGCAAATTCCACCCGCTCCCCTTCACCACTCCCCTCCCCAGCTCCCCCTACACCTCCAAGCAGAAACCCCAAGCACGCCATAAAAACCGCCGCTCTTGCTCGCCACACCCGCATATTCACATACCTTCTCCTACAAATTTCTCTCCCGGAGTATCGCACAAACCCACCCCCCGCGCAACCTGACCTTTATCTCAAACATCCTCCGCGATATGATAGATAGTAGGATCACCACTAATAGGAGGTCACCCCTTGAACCCACAACCCAGAGCTCAGACACTCATAGACGCACTTCAAACCGTTATCATCGGCAAGGAGGACGTCGTCAAGCTCCTCGCCGTCGCCCTGCTCGCTCGCGGCCACGTCCTCCTTGAAGACATCCCCGGCGTCGGCAAAACCACACTCGCCAGAGCCCTCGCCAGAGCGATAAACTGCTCCTTCTCCCGCATCCAATTCACCCCCGACCTTCTCCCTTCCGACGTCATCGGCGTCTCAATATACAGCACTGACCGCGACCGCTTCGTCTTCAAGCCAGGCCCCATCTTCGCCAACATCATCCTCGCCGACGAGATCAACCGCACCACCCCCAGAACACAAAGCGCACTCCTCGAAGCCATGAACGAATTCCAGGTCTCCGTTGACAGCGTCACCCATCCCCTCCCCGCCCCATTCATGGTCATCGCCACTCAAAACCCCATCGAATATCACGGAACCTACCCCCTCCCCGAATCCCAGATGGACCGCTTCCTCCTCCGCACCAGAATCGGCTACCCCGGCCGCGACGACGAAAAGCAGGTCATGCTCAGCCAGCGGATCGTACATCCCCTGGAAAAGCTCTCCCCCGTCCTCTCATGCGAAGACATAATCGAGATGCAAGATGAGGTGAAAAAGGTCCGCGTAGACGACGCCGTAACCGAGTACATCCTCTCCATTGCCGAGGCAACCAGGCGCTCCCGCCGACTCGAAGTCGGCATAAGCCCCCGAGGCTGTCTCATGCTTTCTCGCACCGCGCAGGCACTCGCCATCGTCGAGGGAAGGGATTACTGCACCCCCGACGACGTCAAAATACTCGCCGTCCCCGTCCTCTCCCACAGGGTCATCGAGTCCGTCGCCGCCGGCGTCCCTAGCTCGCTCGAAGCCGAGAAAGTAATGGAAGACACACTCGAAAACGTCGAGGTGCCCCTCTGATGTCTCGTGCCGCCCCTTCGGCTGCCCTGCCCCCCGCGCGCCTACAGAGGCTCTGGAGCTCCAGAGCCGGCCTCCTCTTCTTCATCCTCTCCATATTCACCGGATACGGTGCCGTCCACTCCGGCGCCAACCTGACCTATCTCGTCTTCGGCGTCATGCTCGGCGCCCTACTCATCTCCGGCGTAGCCGCCGCCTGGAACCTCACCGGCGTCCGCGCACGCCGAGACCTCCCCAAGTACGCCCACGCCGCAAAGCCTTTCTACGTCACCATCGTCCTCGAAAACCGCGCCGGCCGGCTTTCCGGCTTCTCACTCAAAGCCCACGACAAGCTCCCCCCTGACCTCCATATCCTCGAAAGCCGCTGCTACGCCCTTCGCGTACTGCCCCGCAGAAAAGCCGAACTGGAATACCTCGCCGTATGCCACAAAAGGGGCCTCCATCGCTTCACACAACTCACCGTATCATCCCGCTTCCCATTCGGCTTCTTCGCCAACCAGCGCGGCATCAAAGCCCCCGACGAGATCATCGTATATCCCAGAATCGGAAAAATAAGAGTCGACCTCGCAGAGATAGGCGGCGGCCTCGAATATGCCGAAGGCACCCAGGTCTCCAGGCGCGAGGGCACCGAAGATTTCTACGGCCTCAGAGAATTCCGCCCCGGCGACAACCCAAGGCGAATCCACTGGAAACGCTCCGCCAGACTCCAAAAGCCGCTCATCATGCAATTCGTCCAACCCCCTGAAAGGGACCTCGACGTCTACCTCGATACCTACGTCTCCCCCGGCCTGGAGGAAAGGCTCGAGCCCTGCGTCAGCCTCGCCGCAACACTCTTCGACACTCTCTTGAAAGCGGGCTATTCCATCGGCCTCAAGCTCCCCGGCCACGCAATGTTCCAGTCCGGCGGCTCATGGTCCGGCTATCACTCCGTCATGAGAAGCCTCGCCCTCGTCCAGCCCTCTTCACGCGGCCTCACCCCTGAGGAAGTCCAGACCCCCGTCAGCAATCAGGCCGTCCTCATCCTGCCGGAACCATCCCGCGAGCAATCCCTCCTCGCCGCCGCCCTCAGAAAAACCTACGCCAGAGCACTCATCCTTCCCGCCGCCACAGCCGCCTTCGACTCCTTCTTCGATCCGGGCGCTCAACCATGAACATAGACAGGGCATTCAAATACTCCGTCTATCTCCTCCCCGCACTCTCCATCATCGCCATGGCTGTGGCAGAAGGCAGCCTCCTCTACGTCCTCGCCTTTCTCGCCCTCCCTCTCGCCTTCTACCTCGTTGACGTTCGCCGGATACCTCCGCTCAAGACCAGAGCCGGCAACCTGCTCGCCATCTCCGCCTTTTTCCTCGCCTGGCTCGACCACAGATTCATCTCCGAGCTCCCGGGCTTCGCAATGGGCCATTTCCTCATCATCGTTCAGATCGTCTACCTCTTCATGGAACGCAACCAGCGCAATTACGGCACCCTCTTCCTCATGGCCCTCGTCAACTTCATCCTCGCCTCCACCATGACCACCCAGTTGTTCTTCGTACTCGAATTCCTCCTCTTCATCGCCGCCGGCATATGGACGCTCGTCCTCTTCAACGTCTTCACCGAAACCAGGGGCGAATCCATCCGCCGCCTCCAGGTAACCCGCCGCTGGGCACTTGGGATCGCCGGCGCAACCTTCCCCATCGTTCTCATTTCCGTCGCCGTCTTCCTCCTCCTCCCCAGGATCGCTTTCCCCCCCATCGTCCAGACATACATCTTCGGAGATACCGTCACAGGTTTCTCAGAGGACGTCCAGCTCGGCGACCTCGCCGGCATAAAGACCAACCCCGAAAAGGTCATGCGAATATGGCTCTACGACGGAAACCGCCAGCCTCTAAAGCTCGATAAGCTCCTCGTCAGGGGCATCGCCCTCGAGGAGTACGACGGAAAAGGCTGGCGCGCCTCCGACCCCATCGCCTCCAGGTTCCCTCGCCTGAGATACGTCCGCCGCGTGCTCCCTACCGAAAACAAAATCCGCGAAAGATTCGAGGTCGAGATGCCCGGCGTCAAAACGCTCTTCGCCGTCTATCCCGACACCTACAACTCTTTCGCCATAGCCCCCGCCGTCCGCGGCGATCTACCCCAAAATCCGACCCTCGATATCGTCAGCGACTCCCTGAGTTTCAACTTCAACCCCATGAAAAGACTCGAATACCAAATAGAAGTCCCCACGCAAACCTCAGGCCTCCGGCCGCTGGACCCACGAATTGGAGAAATCTTTCTTCAGCTCCCCGACGATCTTTCCCCCCTCATCAGGCAGCTCGCCGCTCAGATCGCCGGCCAACTCAAGGACCCCTACCTCATCGCCGCCGCTGTCGAAAAATACCTCCTCGATAACTACGATTACACCCTAGACGTCGAAGATATCGGCGTCGAAGACCCTCTCGAGTACTTCCTCATCGGCTCGAAAGAAGGCCACTGCGAGTACTTCGCCACTGCCATGGCCGTCATGCTCCGCTGCCTCGGCGTCCCCGCCAGAATCGTGAACGGCTTCGCAGAAGGCGAGTGGAACGAGGTCGGCGGATACTACATAATCAGGCAGCAGGATGCTCACTCCTGGGTCGAAGCACACGTCGCCGGAAGGGGCTGGGTCACCTTCGACCCCACTCCTCCCGCCGGCAAATACGTCTACGCAACAGGACGCTTCTCCGACCTCCGCCTCTTCTACGATTCGCTCCAGTACATGTGGATCTCCAACGTCGTCAACTACGGGTTTCAAAGTCAGGTCGCCCTCTTGGCCAAACTCTCGGGTCTCGTCCGCCGTCTCCGCATCCCGGCTTTCTCCCTCCGCTCGGAAGTCGCCTACCGGATCCGCGAATTCGCAGGCGCCGAGATCGGCACCTTACTCCTAGCCATCGCAGCCATCGGATTTGGAATATGGGGGCTCCGCCTGGCAAGAAAGCGCCCCCCACCCCGACCAAGGCGACCCAGAGCACGCACGCCTCGCATCCGTTTCTACATTAATATGCTCAAGCTCCTCAGAAAGAAAGGCTTCCCAAAGCACCCCAGTTGGACACCCGCCGAATTCGCCCGCATCGTCATCCGCGAGGGCGGCGAGCCCTTTCGCCCCGCGCAAACCGTTACCACACTCTTCTGCGCCGTGCGCTACGGCGCAAAGCAACTCACCCCTCACCAGCTCTCCGACCTTCGCCGCGCCCTCGCTTCAATCAAACATCTCCCCCGCCGCAGGCCCCGCAGGGGAAACACCCAATGAAGCTCACCGTCAGAATCTACGGCAGGCAGGAGATCTCCTCCCTCGACCTCCGCCCCGGTGCCACCATAGCCGACGCCGTCTCCTCCCTCGCCGAGGCGCGCATCGCGGTGGAGCGCGCCAGCCAGAGCGTTCCCTGGCGCCCAACCGAGGTGGGGGAGGCCCGCGCCAAGCTCGAGGAGGCGGAGCGACAACTCGAGGCCGGCCACTCCGGCTCTGCCGTCTTCTTCGCGTCCCGGGCACAGCGCATCGCCCAGACACTGAGCGAGGAGGCCGATCAGGTCGAGCGGCACGCCGCGACGCGCTTCGTCCACGCGCAGCGGGTGAACCTGCGCGCGGACCCTTCCACCGACGCCCGGGTGATCGGTGTGCTCAGCGAGGCCACGCC
>CAZUUK010000009.1:0-27661 GCA_964622675.1 uncultured Planctomycetota bacterium
GTACACACATGACGTCGAATTCTCCGCCATGGACGCCTCCAGAACAGAACTCGATTTCCTCAAAGACGTCGTCAAAGCCGCCATCGAGTCCGGCGCCACCACGATCAATATCCCCGACACCGTCGGCTATGCCCTCCCAAGCTCCTTCGCCAAGCTCATCCGCGAATTGATCCGCGACGTACCTGGCATCGAAAACGTGGTCGTCAGCGTTCATTGTCACGACGACCTCGGCATGGCCGTCGCAAACTCCCTCGCCGCCGTCGAGGCTGGCGCCAGGCAGATCGAGTGCACCATAAACGGAATCGGCGAACGCGCCGGTAACGCCGCGCTGGAAGAAGTCGTCATGGCGCTCAATACGCGCAAGGACCACTTCAAACACACCTGTAACGTGGTCACCCGGCGCCTCTTCGCGACCAGCAAGCTCGTCAGTTCCCTCACCGGAATATACGTCCAGCGCAACAAGGCCATCGTTGGACAAAACGCCTTCGCCCACGAGTCCGGCATACACCAGGACGGCGTGCTCAAAGAGCCCACGACCTACGAGATCATGCGCCCGGAGGATGTGGGCCTCAGCAGGCCCCAGCTCGTACTCGGGAAGCTTTCCGGCAGGCACGCGTTTCACGAAAAAGTTGCTGAGCTCGGCTACGAACTCGCCGACGACGAACTGGAGCGCGCCTTCACCCAGTTCAAACTTCTCGCCGACAGGAAGAAGGCCGTCTTCGACGCCGACATCGAGGCAATAATCGAAGCCGAAACCTCCCGCGTCCCTCAGTTCTTCGAACTCGTGTCCGTACAAACCTACAGCGGCACCAACGCCGTCCCCACCGCCACAGTGACGATGAGATTCCCGGACGGCGCTCTCAAGCGGGACGCCGCCACTGGTGATGGCCCTGTTGACGCCATATATCGAACCATTGACAGAATCACAGGCATTTCCGGCAAGCTTGTCGACTACTCAATCCGAGCAGTCACCGGCGGGAAGGACGCTTTAGGAGAGGTATCAGTCGAGGTGGAAGCGTCGGGGGCGAAGCTGCGCGGCAGGGCCGCCTCCACCGACATCCTTGAGGCGAGCGCGCTTGCTTACGTACACGCAGTCAACAAGATAGCGAATCGCCAGCAGCGACCGGCGAGCTGATCTATACACATCGCGCCCAGCGGACGGCGGGAAAAAGCTACTCGCCGCGGCCCTCTCTTCTTTTCTGAGCCTCGTCAATCCGCTGGAGCACATCAATCAAATCAGTTGTCGAAAGGTAGCCCAGCTCCAACATTATCAGGCCCAGCAGCCGGTGTTTCTTTCCCCCCTCGTCCTCCAGCCTCTGGACCTCGAGCGCGTCTTCAAGCTGTTTCTTCGTTATGTAGCCAAGCCGCAACGCTACGGAGCCGAACTGTTCGCGTTTCCTCATCGTCGAGTCTCCACCTGCAACGCCGTAATCTTGCCACGCATGCGCGCAAGATTCAAGCAAATTTCAGCACTTGCTCATCGCGGCGGGAGGGGATAAAATATATGAAAAGGTTAGGGAGATTGCTGATGAAGAAGGGCGTTCACCCCCAATATGTCGACGCCACCGTCACCTGCGGCTGCGGGGAGACATTCAAAACCCGCGCCACGAAGCCCAAAATAGTCGTCGAAGTTTGCTCGAAATGTCACCCTTTCTATACGGGCACGCAGAAGCTCGTGGACACCGCAGGTCGGGTGGAAAAATTCCAGAAAAAGTACGGCTGGCGCTACGGTGAGGAGGGGGCGGAAGGCAAGGATAAATCCCCTTCAGGATCCAGCCCGGGGTAGCTCCAAAGCGGTTCCTCCTTTGTTCTCTGCCATCCCTGGCTGGTTGTTTCGTTTCATGTCGCCTTGAGGGCGGGGTTGTGACTTTCCCGTGGGCATCAACGCTGGTCTGCCGGGGTGGAAGATGACCTTCATTGAAGCGCTCGAGACAAAACAGAAACGGCATAAGGGTCTGGAAAAGCTTCTCTCCGACCCGCAAGTCATCGCGTCGCCTCAGCTCTACAAAGCCTATGCTCGCGAGTATGGGGCGCTCAACAGCATAGTCGCGCTCTACAACGACTTGCAGAAAGTCGACGGACAGCTTGCTGAGGCAAAGGCCCTCCTTGAGCGCGAAAGCGACCCGGAAATGAAGGAACTCGCCACGGAGGAAGTCTCCCGGCTGCAGGCAGAAGCCCACAACCTCCTCGAGCGCGTGACCGAAGAACTGGCAGCCGATGAGGACGACACCCGAAGAAACGTGATCATGGAAATCCGCGCCGGCACCGGCGGGCAGGAAGCCTCCTTGTTTGCAGCCGACCTTTTGAGAATGTATTCGAGGTTCGCCGAGCACCGCGGCTGGAAGCTGGAGCTGATGGAGGCAAGTCGCAGCGACCTCGGAGGATTCAAGCAAGTCATCCTCTCCCTCCAGGGCGATGACACCTACAAGTTGCTCAAGAACGAAAGCGGCTGCCACAGGGTTCAGCGCGTCCCCGTAACCGAGTCTTCAGGCCGCATTCACACTTCCGCGGTTACCGTCGCCGTGCTTCCCGAAGTGGAAGAAGTCCAGTTGGAAATCGACGCTCAAGACCTCAAAGTCGAGGCCATCCACGCCTCCGGGCCCGGCGGGCAGAGCGTCAACAAAGTAGCCTCCGCCATCAGAATTACACACCTGTCTACCGGCATGACAGTAACGTGCCAGGACGAAAAATCTCAGCACCAGAACCGCGCGAAGGCCATGCGCATCCTGCGCAGCCGCCTCTACGCCATGATGAAGCAGAAACAGAAAGAGGAAAGAGACAACGTCCGACGCTCCCAGATCGGCACCGGCGACCGCAGCGAAAAAATCAGAACCTACAACTTCCCCCAGAATCGGGTAACCGACCACAGAGCCAACCTCACCCTCTATAGCCTGAACCAGATCCTTGACGGGAACCTCGGCGAGATCACCGAGGCCCTCGTCGAGAAAGAACGGCAGCAGCGCCTCGCCACACTCCAGTGAATCCGGACGGTCAATAATTGCCCTCCGACGCGTGGACCATTATGCGCCTCATTCAATGGACCCAGGAGTACTTCAGGAAAAAAGACATTGACTCTCCGCGCCTCAGCGCCGAAGTCCTCCTTGCCAGTGTCCTCGGCTACGACCGCGTCAAGCTGTACACAAAGTTCGACGAGGAAGTTGCAGCCGACTCCCTCGCCTCCTTCAAAAAACTGGTGCTGGAACGTGCCAGAGGCGTACCGCTTAAGTACCTGGTCGGGCACTGCGAGTTCATGTCCATTGATTTCATCGTTACGCCGGCGGTTCTAATCCCGCGTCCCGAAACCGAACTCCTCGTGGAAAAGGCCCTTGAGCTTGCCGGTGCAGTGGCCGATCCCAAAATTGCGGACATCGGCACCGGCTGCGGAAACATAGCCATTTCACTCGCCGCCAACTCCCCCCGAGCGGCGCTCTGGGCCACCGACATTTCTCCGGAGGCGCTTGAAATCGCGCGCAAAAACGCCGCCCGCATCGGCGTCTCCGACAGGATCACTTTCCTTCTCGGCGACCTCTACCGGCCTCTCCTCGAAGCCGGTCTGGGGGGCCAATTGGACGTCGTTTGCTCGAACCCTCCCTACGTTTCCGATGGCCAGTGGGACAGGCTCTCCGCTGAAATTCGCGACCACGAACCCGAAATTGCCTTGAAGGCTGGACCGGATGGGCTAAAGTATCTTAACCCACTGATTGAGGGCGCACCGGAGTTGCTGACGCCTGGGGGATGGCTCCTCCTGGAAATCGGTGACGACCAGGCCGCCGCCGTCCGCGGCGCCGTCGCTCAGCGCGGCGGCTTAGAGGACTGCGTGATATACAGGGACTATCGCGGACGCGACCGACTCCTGGCAGCGAAAAAGGCGTGAAGGCATGGATAAGTTCATCGTAGAAGGTCCGGCGCGGCTCAGCGGTGCCGTCCAGGTCGCCGGGGGCAAGAACGCCTCCCTGCCGATCCTGGCCGCTACCATCCTTTCACAGGGCACCTGCACCATCAAAAACGTCCCCGACGTCTGGGATGTGGGGACCCTCTCCCGCATCCTAAGCGAAGTCGGCATGGAGATCTCTCGTGAAGGTCACACCGTCAAGGCCACCACCTCAGACCCTTCAAAGGTGACCGCGCCCTACGATCTTGTGCGAAAGATGCGCGCATCGTTCTTTCTGCTGGGCCCGCTGCTCGCCCGGCGCGGCAGGGCCAAGGTCTCATATCCAGGCGGCTGCAACATAGGCCCGCGGCCTGTGGACCTTCACCTCAAGGGCCTCCGGATGCTGGGTGCCGAGGTCCGGCTAGAACACGGATATGTCGTCGCTGAAGCAGAAAAGCTAAAAGGCGCGGAGATTTACCTCGGCGGCCCCAACGGCCCGACGGCCGGCGGCACCTACAACGTGATGATGGCCGCCTCCCTCGCCGAAGGAACGACGGTGATAGAGGGCGCCTCCTGCGAACCGGAAGTGGAACAGCTTGCGGGCTTCCTCCGCCAGATGGGCGCCAGGATTACGGGCGACGGGACCCACAAGATCGTTATCGAAGGCGCCTCTTCCCTCAAAAGCGCGGAATTCGCCGTGACGCCCGACAGGATGGACGCCACCACCTTCATCCTTGCCGGTGCCATAACCTCAAGCCCCATCGCCGCGAGAGGAATCGTCGGCGCGCACCTCTCCGCGGTGAAGGACAAGCTCAGCCAGATAGGCGTAAACCTTGAAAAGCTTCCCGATGGTTATCGCGTGATTCCGCCCGAACGGCTCCTCGCTGCTGACGTTACAACACAGCCTTACCCCGGCTTCCAAACCGACATGCAAGCCCCCCTCTGCTCCCTCCTTGCCCTCGCCGATGGAATAAGCATTGTCACCGAAAGAATCTTCCCCGAACGATTCGCCCACATTCCCGAACTCAGCAGGATGGGCGCATGGATAAGGAAAGAGGGTCCCAGTGCCATAATCCAGGGCCGTAAACGGCTCTCCGGGGCGCCCGTAATGGCATCTGACCTCCGCGGCGGAGCGGCGTTAGTGCTCGCAGCTCTCGCCGCCGACGGCAAAACCGAGATAAACCGCGTCTACCACATTGACCGTGGATACGAGAGATTGGACGAGCGTCTCCAGGAGCTTGGTGCTAAAATAAAGCGTGTGCCTGTATAAACGTGGGGCGGATGAATGTTTGAAAGCATAACTCAAAAGCTTACGGCCGTATTCAACCAGCTTCGCTCCCGCGGCCTCCTCACCGAGCAGACCATCGCCGACGGCATGCGCCAGATCAGAACTGCACTTCTCGAAGCCGACGTTAACTACCGGGTCGCCCGCGACTTCGTCCAGTCCGTCTCCGAAAAGGCCGTCGGCCAGCAGGTGGTCAAAAGCGTCTCACCCGCCCAACAGGTGGTCAAGATCGTCCACGACCAACTCATCAACCTAATGGGGCCCGCCGTCCCCAAGCTCACTATGGCCGATAAGCCTCCGACCGTAATAATGGTCGCCGGCCTGCAAGGGACGGGAAAAACTTCGACCTGCGCCAAGCTAGGCGTGCACCTTCGAAAGCGCGGCCACAAGCCGCTCCTTGTCGCTGCAGACCTCCAGAGGCCCGCAGCCGTCGAACAGCTTCGCCTTCTCGGAGAGCAAGCAGGCGTTCCCGTTTACTCCGAGGACGGCTCAAACCCGATCCGCGTCGCCAAAAACTCCCTCCCCTTTGCTTTGCGCCACGGTAACGACGTCCTCATCCTCGATACCGCCGGACGCCTCCACATTGACCCCGGAATGATGGAGCAGGTACGCCGGGTAGCCGCAGCCGTTTCCCCTCATCACATTTTCCTCGTCGCCGACGCCATGACGGGCCAGGACGCCGTTAACAGCGCCAAGGAATTCAACGACCAACTCGAGCTGACAGGGCTAATCCTCACAAAACTTGACGGCGACGCCCGCGGGGGCGCAGCCCTCTCGATGAGGGCCGTCACTGGCAAACCCGTTCGTTTCATAACCACCAGTGAGCACCTCGATGGTCTGGAAGAGTTCCACCCCGAGCGGATGGCCTCCAGGATCCTGGGAATGGGGGACGTGGTGTCATTGGTCGAAAAGGCGCAGGAAGCAGTGGATCTGCAGCAGGCCGCAGCCCTGCAGGAGAAGATCCGCAAAGAGAAACTCGGTTTCGATGACTTCCTGAATCAGCTCCGCATGATTCGAAAAATGGGCCCCCTCAAGGGTCTCCTCGAGAAAATTCCGGGCCTCGGGTCACGTCTCCCTATGGACGAATTCGACGAAAATGAACTCGGCCGCGTGGAGGCCACGATCCTTTCTATGACCCCCCAAGAGCGCTCACATCCGGATATAATAGATGCAAGCCGGCGCCGCCGTATCGCAGTGGGCAGCGGAAACGACCCATCCGACGTGGCGCAATTCTTGAAACAGTTCCGGCAGATGCGCCGTGCAATGAAATATGCCGCAGCAGGCGGGGGCGTCGGGATGGGCGACCTCATGCAAGGCGCTATGTTCGGCCGCATCCCGAAGGTCAAGATGCGCAGCAAGAGGTTGAAACCCAGAGCTCGTAAGAGAAAAAGGCGAAAGTAAGAAGGAGGAACCTATTGGCCGTAAGAATCAGACTTAAAAAGTTCGGAAGACGTCACAGGCCTTTCTTTCGCATCAACGCATGCGACGCTCGCGCCCCGCGAGACGGCAGGGTCCTCGAATGCCTCGGCACGTACGACCCGCTCGAAAAGGATGACGCAAAGCAGGTCGTCATAAATCGAGAGAGAAGCGTCTGGTGGCTTGACCACGGCGCTCAGCCCTCCGAGACGGTCTGGAGTCTCTTCAAAAAGCAGGGCATCCACCCTCGAGTCAAGCAGAAAAAGAAAAAGGCCAAAGCCGCGCCGAAAGTAGCGGAATAGCCCGGCACCAGTGTGCACGTCCGGCCCTCCTTTGGGAAGTTTTTCCCATTCTCAGAGGTTTCCGCGGAGGATTCGGGATGAGGATCGATGTCCTTACCATATTCCCTGGTATCATGCGTCCCTTTCTGGACGAAAGCATCCTGGGAATAGCGAGCCGGAAAGGGATCGTGCACTTCTTCCTCCACGACATACGCGATTACGCGACTGATAAGAGGAGAACCGTTGACGACCGCCCGTACGGCGGGGGCCCCGGAATGGTCATGAAGCCCGAGCCCGTTTTCACCGCCGTCCAGGATGTCCAGGCAAAATCACCCATCCGCGGCCGCCTCATCCTCCTCAGCCCCCAGGGAAAGCTTTTCGACCAGGAGGTCGCGCGCGAACTCTCTCACGAAAGCCGGCTCATCCTGATCTGCGGTAGGTATGAAGGGTTCGACGAGCGCATAAGAATCGGCCTCGGCGCCGAAGAGCTATCCATCGGGAACTTCGTCCTCGCGGGAGGCGAAGTGGCGGCTCTCGCGGTTGTAGAATCCGTTGTAAGACTCATCCCCGGTGTCCTCGGCGACAGAGAGTCACCCCAGCTTGAGTCCTTCGAAAACGGCATGCTCGACTATCCGCAGTACACACGCCCCGCCGAGTTTCGCGGGATGGAAGTCCCCGAAATCCTTCTACGCGGAGACCATCACGCGGTCGCCCGCTGGCGGAAGCAGCAGGCTGAACTCAGAACCCAAAACCGCAGGCGCGACCTCCTCCGACCTCCGCCCGGCTCCGCTGAAAATTCCTAACCTTCGCTTCGCCGAAGCATCTCCCTGATCCTTACCCCTGCCTGCTCGATTTCGTGTTTCCTGGCCTTTCCGATCGCGCCCAGAATATCTTGCCGCCATCCCTCCGCGAAATCTCCGTTCCATATCTCGTCCAGGATCCTCACTGGGGCGTCTCTTGCGGCGTGAGAAAAAATTTTCTTGCCGCGGGTCAGGGCTCCGAGCCCCCATCAAGTGCGCGGATCTGATAGGAGCAGCGAACGAGAAAAGCGCACAGTCTCCACTCCAAAGAGGTCAACTCTGCGAAGCTGGGAAACTGTGCGCTCTATTCGCAGCAACGCGCCCTAATGCGCTCGATCACCAGTCGGCTTCCAGGAAGTCCGTGTCTTCTGGTCCGTCCGCAGCGACTCGAACGGGCTCGCGCCCTACCACCTCGCGCATATTCGCGTTCCGGCACTTTTTGCAGAATCTGCGATACTTGTCCGTCAGTATCAACTTCCCGCACTTCAGGCACGGAAGCCACTTCTTCTCCGTTCTGGTCGTCCTTGTAGCCATTTCTGTCACCTTTTCCCTTTCTCTTGCCGTGTTGCACTCCCCGGGAGGATTCCGCCCTGCGAACCTCATCCCTTATTTGTTCGGCGGAAAACGGCTTCCGCTGAAACAGAATTTGCTGATTCCATTCGCAATATTGCTCTCGGACACACCGGGGTCAGTTCCTCGCAATTACTATCGTCGCTAGTGTCATACAAGGCACTTGCCGAGCCCAGTCGCCCCAATAAACTCCCCCGAGGGTAATCTGGCAGGAGGGGATAAATCGAGGTCGGCAAAGGCGCAGTGGCGCTCCACTCAGCAAATCGTAAATCGATAATGCCGGTTTGACTGCCAGCTTGCTGCTTCTCGTCCCCTCCTGCCAGTGGGGGAGAGACGAACTCTGCCAGTATTGTCAAGGGGATAAGAAGCAAACGCCGTGCCATATCGCGCTACGCGACACAGGCAAAATTTCCGACCTTCCCGCCCTGGCCCTTCCTGCAGAGGTCCAGCCCCGCCAGCCCCGACTAAACTGCCTCCCGTAATGAACGCCACCCAAACTTGCAGCGGCGGGTCACGCGCCCGGCACCCTCTCCCCGCCCTGCTCAACTATTGAAGATCGCTTTACTCTCGGCACATCACTCGTTGCATCCCAGCTTTCGCCAGATGGTCACCGGCGTGATCCGCAATATCTTTGCCGCCTTGCGCTTATTCCCGCCGCACAACGCCATTACCCTCTTTATATATCGCATCTTCATCTCTTCCAAACTGGGTATCTCCTCCTCCGCTCCTTTGCACGCAGGCAGCCTAACCCCAGGTACGCCGGCAGGCGAGAGCCATCTGGCGAAATCTCCCCTGCGGATTGTCCGGTCGTCTGCCAGAATGACAGCACGGTCAATCGCGTTTTCAAGCTCTCTTACGTTGCCTGGCCACGGGTAGTTCACCAGGAAGCCCATGGCCTCGCCCGAGATATTGTCCACCTCCTTATTGTGCCGTTGGGAGAACTTCTTCAGAAAATCGTACGCCAGTGTAGGTATGTCCTCAGAGTGTTCCCTGAGCGGCGGAATTTCGATTCTCAGCGTGTTTAGCCTCAGACAAAGGTCTCCTCTGAACGCCCCCCTCTTCACGTCTTCATCCAAGTCGCGACTGGTCGAAGATATTATCCTCGCATCCGCCTGAAAGCCTTTCTCAGAATCGACCCTCCCTATTTTCCTCACTTCCAGGGCGCGGAGGATTTTTGACTGCGTTTGCATGGACATCCCACTCACTTCACCGAGGAAAAGCGTACCCCCCGCGGCTAGTTCGAAGAGCCCTTTCTTGTCATGATCAGGCCTCGCAAAAGCTCCTCCAATATCCCCGAGAACTTGCCTCTCCAACAGTACCGGAGGCACCGTGGCGCAATCAATCGCGATGAAACGTCCCTCAGCCCGCCGGCTTCGATAGTGGATCATCCTGGAGAAAAGCTCCTTTCCACTTCCGATATCACCGCATACCAGCACATTCGCGTCGCTCTTTGAAGCCTCTTCGACCGAATCGTAGACCTCTCCCATCTGGCCGCTTCGTTCCAGCGCTGCCTCGTGCCGATAGTGTTCCCGTAATTGCCTGTTCTGGTCGAACCAGCGCTTCTTTGAGAGAGCCTTCTCCATCACTTTTCTCAACTGTCTCGTCGTGAAAGGCTTGGCCAGGTACTCCGGCGCCCCGCCCTTCGTCGACTCTCCGGCCATCTCCGAGGACGAGTAGGCCGTCATCATTACCACGACCATATCAGGGTTGGCTTCCTTCACTTCGGCCAGGACCTCTCGACCGCTAACCTCGGTCATCCTGGTATCGAGTAGTGCCATGTCGAAGGGCCTTCTCTCCGCAAGCTGGACCGCCTCGTAACCGCTCAAGGCGGTTTCCACCTCGTAACCGCTCTTCTCAAGCGCCTTTCTGCACGCTGCCACCGTATTCTTTTCGCCGTCAACTACCAGCACCCAAGCTTTCTCATTCATCGGTCTGTGCTCCCATCAAGCCGAAACATTCCTTAGCCGCTGCCTTTGGACACGCTCTTGCCGCAGCGTGTATAAGATCCTTGCCCGAATGCCCCAGGCACGTTTCATGCACCAGCACCTCTACCACTGCGCCGGCGGCGCATGCTGGTACCAGCGTCCTTAAAGTGGCCTTTCGGCACAAATATGTCACTTTTCTGCCTCCCCTCCTCCGGGATTATAGGTAGAGCGACCTACCCCGTCAAAACGGTCCCAGGCCACTTGATTGTCAACCGAGGAACCCATAGAATTCCAGCGAAGAGGGCGGACAACGCGGCCGGATTCACCGGCGGCCAGGATCGACCAAGGA
The DNA here is from genome assembly GCA_964622675.1 of uncultured Planctomycetota bacterium. Lineage (GTDB taxonomy): Bacteria > Planctomycetota > DG-23 > CAZBND01 > CAZBND01 > CAZUUK01. Next base: position 10,498 of record CAZUUK010000009.1, read on the forward strand.
GGCACAAATGGCCAGGGCATATCTCAAAATAAGCGTCACCCCGGGAATGGAGATAACCGTTCGTGACGCCATTCGCCGAGTGAAAGGCGTTCTCAGCGCCGACGTGACGACCGGAGAGCAGGACATAATCTGCCTCGTAGAAGCGCCCTCCTACGATTCTCTCCTGGGCACTGTCATGAGCAAGCTGCGGCGGATCGAAGGAATCGAGCGCACGGCCACCAACTTCGTCATCGAGTAAGCCTTCCGTCTTCGCAGAAGCTTCCCTCCTCCAGCAGCCTCGCCGTCGTGTCCAGCCGCCTCAATGTCTTCTCCCTGCCAAGAAGGTTAAGCACCTCAAAAATTCCCGGGCCCACTGCCTTCCCTGTTACCGCTACCCTAATAGGATGGATAACCGCAGCTGCGCTCACTTCCCTCCGCTCAGCGAACTCCCTGACCACCTTCTCCAGTATCTTCTCGTCGAATCGCTCCGCTGTCGCCAGCGCGTCCCTGACCCCGCGAACGATCTCCAGCGCACCCTTCTTCAAAAGCCGCTTCCTTACTGCTTTCGGGTCGTATTCCACCTCGTCCACGAACAGGAATCCCGCATAACTCACCACATCGGAGAGCACCTTCAGCCTCTCGCCTATCGCTTCCACAACCTTCTCCAGCCACACCCTGGTCTCGTCTGAAACCTCCCTCCCTACAAGCCCCTCCTTCTGAAGGAATGGTATCACCGCTTCCGTGCGTTCAGGTACGGGCATTTCCCTTACATACTCGGCGTTCATCCACAAAAGCTTGTCCGGGTCAAGCGCGGCGGCGCTCACGCTCACCCTTTCCAGCGAGAATCCCTTCACCAGCTCCTCCTCGCCCAATTTCTCCGACCTATCATCCAGCGACCAGCCGACCCTCGCTAGATAATTCCTCAGCGCCGAAGGGAGATATCCCCGCTCCCTGTACCAGTCGAGTGAGACAGCCCCTTCCCGCTTGCTCATCTTCTTGCCCCCGCCCGGCGCAAGCACCATCGGCACGTGCGCGAACCGGGGAGGCCCCGCGCCCAGCGCTTCGCACAAAACTATCTGCTTGGGGGTATTGGAAAGGTGCTCGTCAGCCCTGATCACGTGCGAAATTCCCATTATCAGATCGTCCACCGCCGACGCAAAGTTGTACATCGCCCGCCCGTCAGACCGTACAATTATCTCGTCACTCAAAAGCTCCCTCTGGAACCTCACCCGCCCCTTGATCAGGTCTTCGACCACGATGTTCCCTTTCCCCATCCTCAGCCGGATGGCGGGTTTCCTTCCTTCGCTTTCGAGCCGCCTGCGCTCTCCGTCCGAGACATCCCTGCACCTGCCGCTGTAAACGTAGGCGCGTTTCTCTTCCCTCGCTGCCTTTCGTTCCGCCTCCAATTCGTCAGGCGTGCAATAACAAAGGTAAGCCGCTCTCGACTCCAGCGCCTTCCCCGCATAACTCCTGTAAATTTCGCTTCTCTGCGATTGAAAATACGGCCCGTGCGGACCGCCTACGTCGGGACCTTCGTCCCAGTCAAGCCCCAGCCACCTGAACGAATCTACTATCACCTGGACAGCCTCCGTGCTGGAGCGGGTCCGATCAGTATCGTCTATCCTGAGAACGAACTTCCCCTTATGGTGACGCGCGAATAGCCAGTTGAAAAGCGCGGTCCGAGCGTTCCCCAGATGCACGTAGCCCGAAGGGGCCGGCGCGAAACGGGTCCTCACCTCATCCCCCATGCTTCTTCTCCTCGTACAGCCTCTTCACCGTCCAGAATGCCAACTTCGGCCTCCGGTCCCCCGTTAGGACGCCTTTATTATTCTTCCTTCGCGGCCGCTGCATCGCCCGCTCCGGCACCACATCTACATCCGCCATCTGCCATACAAAGCAGCCTGACAGCCCCTCAGTCTCTAACAGCACCTCCATCGTCTCTCTAAGGAACTTTTCCTGTCCCTCCTCACTCCACTTGACCGCATCCAGGCTGTGGAAACCTTCAATCGCGCCCGCACCGAATTCCGTGACCAGCAGAGGTTTTCTCGGATGAAGCTCCCTCACCTCTCTCACGAGCGTGCGCGCATCCTCGACCTTCCCCCGATACCATCCCAAATACTCATTGAAACACACCACGTCCGCCAGATCGAAGCACTTGTCATCGGTCCCCTTCGCGCTGAAGTAGGTAACCGGCCTGGTCGGGTCGAGCTGGCGCACGTAATTGGCCAGCTCTTGGAGATTCGCTCGGGCCTTCGGACTATCCTTGTCCGTTTCGCCCTCGTTCAGCAACCCCCACGCCAGCACGCTCGGATGATTGAAATCCCGCGAAACCATGTCGTCGAGCAGCTCCTTCATCGCCGATGCGGTACGCGCGTCCCCGAGCTGCGCAGCGCTAAGCTGATATGCCGGAATCTCCTCGAGGAAAGCCACCCCGTGCTCGTCGCACAGGTCCAAAAGCAGCTCATCCGGCGGATAGTGCGCGCCTCGAATCGCGTTGCAGCCCATCTTGCGAACAAGCTCAAAATCCCGCCGCAAGAGAGCCGCAGGAATCGAATGCCCCCAGTCCGGGTGATCGTCGTGCCTGTTCACGCCTCTTAGAAACACCTCTCGCCCGTTCACCTTGAGAATCGGCCCCTCGGCTGATATCTCTCGCAGCCCTATCCTCAGCCGGCGCTCGTCGCTCCCCGCGGCGAGGCTCATCTCGTGGAGATGCGGCTCCTCTACGTTCCACGGCATAGGATCCCGCAGCCGAAGCTCGATATTAACCTCCCTGCCTTCACCGTCCGCAAGCTTCACCTCTTCCTCCGCCGTCTCGCCGCTTTGCGCCACCAAGCTGAGAGGCACAACCGTCGGCCTCGGGGCCGCGTTTCGCACGAGCACCGCCGCCTTCACTCTTCCATCAACCCAGCTCATCACCCTGACATCTTCGACGAAGGCCTCCGGCAATTCCTCCAGCCGCACTTCCCTCGCTATGCCACCGTGCATCATCCAGTCAATGGAGAGCTCGTGCGCCCCCGGTGCAATTTCTTCGCCCCACCTGTTATCTACGTTGACAACCAGCCTGTTGCGCTGCTGCAGCCGGACCGGGAATGAGAACGGGCTGAAGCCACCAGCGTGGCTCCCCAGTTCTCTGCCGTTGAGCCATACGCGTGCGTAGTAGCAGACCCCGTCAAACCGAAGCAGTCCGAGCTGTCCCTCCCGTCCCCCGAACTCCGTCTCATACCAGGCTTGCCCCCGGTAATCCCGCAATTCGCCGCCCGCCGTCCAGCAAGACGGCACCCACGCGCGGTGCGCATCTTCAGGCAGGCGTTTCCAATATCCCGCCTCCAGACCAACGCCTTCAGGATCTGCCTTGAAACTACACCAGCCGCTGAGGTCGCATTTTCTTCTTAACGGAGTCGGATCGTAAAGCCGCACGTTCGCCACCCCATTGCTCTCTTCGAACCAGGATTCTACGCCAACTGCCTGGTTTCTTCAACGGCGGGCTTACCGGCGCACTGCCTGAATTGACCTCCAGGGAGCGGCGTGCTACAATAAATGTTTGCGAACGGCCCTAATGCAGACTTCGGAGATGCCAAGTGAACGAAGAAGAATCCCTCAGTGAACTGGAAGCTCGGCTCAACCGCGAGATGAAATGCCCCATGGGCAAAAATCAGGTTTACATTCACGGCTCTATAATTCGCGCCTCCGACGGTGATCCGCCGGAGATCAGACTCCGGTGCAAGCTTCGCACCATGCGGGGCGACAGGGACCCAATCGGCCTCGCGTACATAGAGAAAGTTTGCACTCGGAACCCCAAGCTCTGCCCGAGCTATCGCAGCTATTACGAGGAGAGGGGCCAAGACTAGACCAGCTCGCTCAGGATCGAGTCCGCCACGAAAACCCCCGCGTGCGTAAGCCTCAGCCAGCCTTCGGCAAGTTCGACAAATCCCAGTTTCTGAAACTGCGAAAGCTCTTTCCCGCAAAGCTCCATTACGTCGAATCCGGTGCGCCGCTGGAACTCCTCCACCTCGATTCCGTCGCGCATCCTTAACCCCAGAATCAGCGTCTCCCTGGCACGTTTTTTGCTCGTCAAAATCTCTGTGAACCCCACCGGGGACTGCCCTGCTCTGACCATGGAGATATATTCCTCTATACCGGTGACATTTTGGCTCCTCACACCGTCAACAAACGAGACCGCCGAGGGACCCACCCCCACGTATGGCTTGTTCTCCCAGTACCTGATGTTATGCCTGCACGCGAAACCCGGACGGGCGTAGTTCGAGATTTCGTAGTGAATGTAACCGGCTTCAGTCAAACGGATAATAGCCAGTTCCATCATCTCCCGGAGTGTTTCCTCCGGAAGCGGCCTGACCATTCCCGAGGCGGCCATTTGCTCCATTTTAGTACCTTGCTCGTAGCTCAGGCAGTAGGCGGAGATATGCTCGGGCCGACACCTGCAAGCTGTCGTGATGTCATCCTCCCAGTCCGCAGTTTTCTCTCCCGGGACACCGTAAATAAGGTCAATGCCGACGCATTGAAAACCTGCGTCCCTCGCCAGTTCTATCGCCCGGTAGGACTGCTCCACAGTGTGCCTGCGGCCTAGTGTAGTCAGAAATTTATCTTGAAAACTCTGGACCCCAATGCTTAGCCTGTTAGGACGATAAGACCTTATGAGATATAATAAGTACGGGTCAATACTATCAGGATTGGATTCCATTGTTACTTCGCATTCATCAGCCACATCACAGCAGGTGTCAATGGTGGCGATCAGGCGCTCTAGCTTCTCGCGCTCAAGGCACGTGGGGGTCCCTCCTCCCACATAAACCGTTTGAAAGGATTTTCCTGAGGCTTTTGCTCTCAGTTCTTCTGTGACGGCATTTATGAAGGCGGCAGCCGTATCGGGATCGTAAGTGCTAGAAATAAAATCGCAGTAGTTGCACCGTGAACGACAAAACGGCACGTGAATATAAAGCGACATGGGTTCAGCTTTCTCTGTGGATTCATTCATCGAGCGAATCTCTTTTTGCCAGGGCGAAGGACCGCTAAGCAAATTGGGCCAAACGCATTGACTATTTACGGGATCCCACTATGATATGGAGACCGCGTAGGGACCGCAGTAAAGAATTGCATACGGGCCGTCCGAAAACTGTAGTAGGTATTTCGGCGTCACATCAACAGATCTCTGAAGGGATTGGAATCTTGACCACAGAGGTACTCAGGTCGATCGCACGCAAGGTCGAATCACTTCCTACTCTTCCCAACGTCGCTATCAAAGTAATCGAAACCGCCTTGGACGAAAACGCCTCCGCAAAGGATGTGGCTGACATCGTCGTCACCGATCAGGCCTTAGCAGGCAAGCTCCTGAAAGTTGTCAACTCACCTAGCATGGGGCTCCGCCACGAAGTCTCCGACGTTTCCCAGGCTATTGTCCTCCTTGGGTTTCAGGTTCTCAAGAGCCTTGTCCTCAGCATCTCGATCTTCTCCGAATCTTTCACCGACAATGCCTCCAGGGGTCTCAAGAAGTCCCACTACTGGAGGCACTGTTTGGCATGTGCCGCAGCCGCTCGAGCGCTCGCCGTGCAGAAGCGTTATCCCAATCCGGAAGAGGCCTATATAGGCGGGCTACTTCACGACTTGGGCAAAGTGGTCCTTGATCAGCACCTCACCGAACACTACCGCAAAGTGCTCAAGCAGCAGGAGGAGTCCGAAGACCCGCCCGTTGACGTAGAGTTTCAACTGCTCCGGACCGATCATGCGGAGGTTGGGGGATGGGTGGCTCAGCGATGGAATTTGCCGCGTTGCATACAGCGTGTGGTCAAGTATCACCACACCTTTCTTGACGTAGAAGACCTAACCTCCCAGGAGCGCGTCCTGGTTGCTCTCGTATCGGCTGCCGATTTCATATGCTGGACACAGGGGCTCGGTTCCGTCCGGGCCAAGCGCCCTCCGGCTTTGTCGGCCAACGTTCAGGAGGTCATTGACTTCGAGAAGCTCGACCCCACCAGGGCTATGAACGCCGTTGACGAAGAGATGCGCAACACCGCCGCCATATTCAAATTCGAGGTTCCCGATGTCGGCAGCTACCGCGAGGCTTTACAGTGCGCCAATCTCGAATTGGGACGAATCAACGCCCTCTACCATCAGGTTAAACGCCAACTCGAAGGGCAGGTAAAGATCATCTCCTCCATCAACGAATTCATCAGAACCGTCCACAAGGGTCTTCGACCTGATGAGGTGATCTCCGCTGCCCTGCAGGTCGCACGAAGTCACCTCGGCTTCGATCGCGCTGTCTATCTTTCCGTGAACCACGATACTAAAGAACTCATCAGCGAGAAACTCCTCCCTGACGACGGCGCCTTCCCGGCTGGCTCCTTCAAGGTGCCGCTCGGCGAGGACGGCGGCCTCAGCCGGTGCGTATACGAGCAGGTGACAATGACGGTGACGACGAGGGACGAAAGGGACCATTCCGTCCTCGAACTATTGGGCTCATCCGAAGTGGCACTTGCCCCGCTGGTCGCCAACAAGGAAACTTACGGGGTAATCGCGGTTGATAACAACCTCAGTGGAAGAGTAATCAGCGACGCGTTCCTTCACTCCCTCCGGATGCTTGCTCACGAGGCAGGGATGGCCCTCGACAACGCGTTGCTTTACGAGAAAACCCGCCAGCAGGCCAGCACGGACGAACTCACGCAGGTTTTCAACCGGCGCCACATCCTCCAAGCCCTCGAAGTCGAGGTAAAAAAGGCTCAAAGGCACACCCGCCCGCTCTCTGTCGTCATGATGGACCTGGACCGGTTCAAAGGGTTCAACGACAATTACGGCCACCAAGTGGGGGATTCCGTCCTGAGACAGGTCGGCTCGCTCTTGGGCGCCGCCACGCGCAGCACCGACATAGTGGGCAGATACGGCGGAGAGGAATTCTTGCTGGTGCTGCCCGAGACTCCTGTGGAAAACGGCCAGATCTTTGCTGAAAAGCTCCGGCGCCTTATCGAGTCCTTCGGCGAACGCCTGAACGCCTCCTATCCCAGGTGCCGCCTCAGCGCCAGCCTCGGCGTCGCCGGCATCCGCCCCTCGGACAACCTGGATTCGGTGGTATCCCGCGCTGACCAGGCGATGTACAAGGCCAAACAAGAGGGACGCAACAAGGTGAGCGTCCTCACCTAGCCTCCCTTTCCCCCCATCTCTTGCCGCCTTTCCGCCAGGTAGGAAAGCAACGCATCGGCCAGCGCCTCGGCCTGCACCGGCGAGAATCGCAGCCGGAGTTGATACCGTCTGTCACGCGTCTCCATCACGACGATACCCTTTCCAACCGCTCTTCGACCTTCGAGGCTTGGCGGCAACAACTGAACTATCGGCAGCCTGACCGCTCGTTTGCCCACAATTAGACAGACTGCGCGGTCCGTAACCAAAACTGCGCACCGCCCGCGCTTCCCTGCAAAACCCTTCCCACTTCCGCCCTGCAGCACAGCTTTCCCTTTAAGCCCACCCTCCGGTAGATAGAACAGTTTCCTCTCACCTGGTGCGATGAGACCGTTGATCGAAGCCGGTAGCGACTCCGTCAGCCTGGAGAAGAAAGGAAGCAATTCCAGCCTCCGCCGCAACGTCAGACAGGCGGTGTCCTTACGCGCGGCAGCGCGTCTGGGAGGGGGCTGCCTGCGCGCCGCTTCAGTTGCTTTCAGAGGGCGCTTCCGCGTTTCAAGAAAATGATAGTACAAAAACGCATCGCCGCCGCCTGACTGCATGTCCGCCACCGCCTGCAGCACCTCCGAGCCCTCTATCTCTTTTGTACGCCTGGCGAAACCCACTACCAGCGCCATATCAGCGATCGAGCAAATAACCCTCGGGCATCCCCTCGAGTGCCGGTAGATTTCGATCAGAGCCTCCTCCGTAAAGATCTCGCCCTCCGCTGCGCCCGCCTTCCTCATCCGGTGCCTCACCAGCTCCCCCGTATCCTCCTCGTCCAGATTCCTCAGGAAATACCTCACCGGCAGCCGCTGCCAGAACTCCGGCCTGCTCTTGATCGCTCCTTCCAACGGCTTCTGGCCCGAGAATATGAAGGTCAGGAGAAACGAATCCGATACGCAGAAGTTCAAAAGCGTCCTCAGCTCCTCCAGCACGTCCGGCTTGTCCGTGAGCATCTGCCCTTCATCAACCACCACAATGGACTTCGCCCCCTCGGCGTGAAGCAAAAGCAGAAAGTCTCGTATCGCGTTGATGTTGCGGATCTTCTGCCTGGACGGCTCGCCGGTTCCGAGTTGACGCCCGATCTCCCACAGCATCTCCGATGGCGCCAGTACCGGATGGCTGATGAAAGCGATGTGCGATTTCTCGCCGAATTCCCTTTTTACTTCCTCGATCAGCTTGTAAAGTATAGATGTCTTACCGTCGCCGGCGTTGTCGGAGGTTAGCAGGGCTCCGCCCTTGTTTGTCCCGACGGCATATTGGAGCCGCAGCAGGCATTCGCGATGCTGCTGGCTCATGTACATCATCTCGGGGTCGGGCGTGAGGGAGAAAGGAGGCTTCTTCAGGCCCCAGTAACGCAAATATTCTTCCAGCATTCGGCCCTCTGGGCTCGTTGGAATATGAACTTATTATAAACCGCAGCCCTCTTCTGTCAACGAATCACCTACCGTTCGAAGGAGGTGCGATAATGGTCGAGAACGTAACATGGTTCGGACACGCTGCCTTCAAAATAGCTGAAGGGGCTATCATCTACATTGACCCCTGGAAACTTCCCCGTCCCGAGGCGGCGCATCTCATCCTCATAACCCACAGCCATTATGACCATTGCTCCGCGGAGGACGTCGAAAAGGTCAGGAAGAAAAGCACTGTCGTGGTCGCCCCTGCGGACTGCTCCGGCAAGCTCGGATTCGACGTTCGCGCCGTCTCCCCGGGAGCCGAGCTCAGCGTCGGCGACGTACAGCTCACCGCGGTTCCCGCCTACAACGTCGGCAAGCAATTCCATCCAAGGGCGAGCAACTGGGTCGGCTTCGTAATTGAGATAAGCGGCAAGCGCATCTACCACGCCGGCGATACCGACTTCATCCCAGAAATGAATAACTTGAAGGACTTGGCAATTGACGTCGCCCTCCTGCCCGTCGGTGGGACCTACACGATGGACGCAGCCCAGGCCGCCGACGCCGCCAACGTGATCCAGCCGAAGCTCGCCGTCCCGATGCACTTCGGCACCATTGTGGGCGGGCTGTCCGATGCTGAGCGATTCAAACAGCTCTGCAAAGTCCCCGTCGAAATACTGGAACCTGCCGCCTAGCTCCCCTACGATTCGACCGACACGACCACCTTTATCGGATTGCCTCGCATCTCAGCGCAGGTCAGTAACGCCTCCTCCAAATCATCCAGCCCGAACCTGTGCGTCACCAACCGATCCACCTTCACGCGCTTGGACCCCAAAAGGGCAATCGCGGCAGGATACGCCCACCGGTACCTCCAGACGCCGTATATGTCCAGCTCCTTCTTCATAAACTCGAAGAAATGGAACGGCAAAGTCGTTTCCGGCGAAAGCCCGATTGCCACGACCCTACCACCGGGCCCGGCTGCATCTACCGCCTCGTTCAGTGTTGCCTCCTTCCCTACGGCCTCCAGACACACGTCCACTCCTCTCCCGCCGGTGATCTTCATAACCTGCTCGACGGTCCCCTTCGACGCGTCAATAATCTTGGTTGCCCCGAGCTCCCCCGCCACATCGAGCCGCGCCCTGTCCATGTCCGACACGTACACCGCGGAAGCCCCGGCGCTGAAGGCAACTTGAAGCGTCAAGAGCCCTATAGGCCCCGCACCTATAACCAGCGCACTGTCGCCGAGATGAACGCTGCCGCGATTAACGCTGTGCACAGCCACAGCCGTCGGCTCAGCGAATGCCCCTTCCTCGAAACTAGTATCGTCAGATATCGGAAAGATGAATCGCTCCGGGGCCAGCACGTATTCCCGGAACGCCCCATCTATCGGCGGCGACCCGAAGAAATCCACTCTCGGACACACGTTATATCTTCCCGACAGGCACACATCGCACAGCCCGCACGGAAATCCCGGCTCCACGACTACTCTGTCTCCCTCTTTCACGCGGTTCACGTCCTTCCCAACGCGCGAAACCGTCCCGCTGAACTCGTGTCCCAGGACGATCGGCTCCTTCACCACGAAATCCCCGATCCTTCCTTCCGTGTAGTAGTGCACATCGGACCCGCAGATTCCGACCTTCGCCACCTTAATCTGCACCTCCTTCACCTTCGGTTGGGGTATCGGCCTGTCCTCGAACCTGATTTGTCGTTTGCCGACCAGTACCGCCGCCTTCATAGGGACTCCTCCTTATGTTCGCCGTCTGTTTCTATCGGTGGGCATTTTACTTAGCGCGGCCAATGTGATCAATTCGCGACTATGTCCTTGTCGCCGTCCTATTCTTCGCACGCTTCATTCCCGGCTCCTTCCGTAGTACAATCCAGCCTGCTCCGGGCCGCAATCGCACTTTTCGCACGGGGGTCTCAGGTGATCGGCTTTCAACAAGCGCTTGAGTTCGTCCTTACCGCAGTGAAGCCACTTCAGCCCGTCGAGAAGGACCTCGCTGACATACGCGGCTGCGTTCTGGCCGAAGACATCCGCTCTCCCGAAGACATACCCCCATTCAGCCGCTCTACCATGGACGGATACGCCGTCAGAAGTCGGGACTTCACGGACGGTGTTGCGGGATTTCGTGTCGTTGAAGACCTCCCCGCAGGTGTGGTTCCACGGCGGGAGCTGGCAGCCGGAGAAGCGGCTCGCATTTTCACCGGGGCAATGCTCCCCAGGGGAGCTGACTCCGTCATCGTGCAGGAACAGGCACAGGTCCCAGGCGGTCGCCGCGTCAGATTCTCGGCCGCTCCGCGTCGCGGGCAGTTCGTGCTCAAAGCCGGCCAAATTGCACGCCGCGGCGACATTTTGCTGAGGCGCGGCGAAGTCTTACGCACACCCGCCATCGCGCTTCTCGCCTCCATCGGTGTCACTCGCGTCCATGTACACCCATCGCCTCGCACTTCCCTCCTGGCCACCGGCGACGAACTCGTGGAGCCCGATAGCACACCCAACCTCAGTCAGGTGCGCAATTCCAACGCCCACATGCTCCTTGCCGCTCTGCGTGATTTGGGCGTTGACGCCCGCTATCTTGGAATCGCCCGAGACACCAGCGACAGCCTGCGCCCGCTTCTCGAAAAGGGACTCTCCTCCGACCTCTTCCTGATCTCAGGAGGAGTTTCGGTCGGCGAGCGAGACCTCGTCGGCCGGGAGCTTCGGCAGCTCGGCGTCGAACCAATCTTTACAAGGGTGGCGGTGAAGCCGGGCAAGCCCCTCTTTTTCGGCACGAAAGGCGCCTGCTCCGTCTTCGGCCTCCCAGGAAATCCGGCATCCTCCTTCGTCACATTCGAGTTATTCGTCCGACCCGCCATTGCCAAAATGCGCGCACTGGGTGAGAGGCGGCCGGTATTTGAAAGCGCCACGTTAGCCACCACCGTGAATTTCCGCAGGGATCGCCTGACATTCGTTCCCGCAGCCCTGAGGCGAGAAGGGACGGAAGTCGTGGTTCAGCCCATCAAATATGCAGGCTCCGCAGATATTCTAGCCGTCACTCGCGCGGACTGCCTCGCCTCCATCCCGCGAGGAGACGCCCCAATTACAGCAGGAAGCCGCGTGAATTACCTTCTGATACGGTCCGAGAAAGATTATCCTTGACCCCGGTCTGGTCGGATGCTAGCATTACGCTGGTTCAGAAGTTTCGTGGAAACTCGCGATGAAGCGGCCGGGGAATGCCGCTGCTGACGGCGAACCGGGGGCTTAGAGCCGACGGCGTGCGCATGGGGCTACAAGGAGGTTACATAATGAGGGCTCCCGCTACAAGGGCGCGTAGAGTTTTCGTCACCACTTCCACCGTTCTCGCATTTGCCCTACTTGCCTGTACCTTTTCCCTCGGAGCACTTGCTGACTCATCGTGGTCCAAGTTCCACGGCGGACCCCGCAACTCGGGCCTCGCCGACGGCCCTGGCACTCTCGCAGGCGACTTGAAATGGCCTTACCTTCCCCAAACGGGCGGCGCGATAGAATCTTCACCCGTCCTCTGGATTGACGAACAAGACAACGATAAAGTCTATCTCTTCATAGGCTCACACGACGGCAGAATCCGAGCCTTCGACGCTGACACCGCTGGTACCCCCGAGTGGAAAATCAACCTCGGCTCTGCAATCGCTTCCGCACCTGCCGTTGCCGCCGATGGCACTGTATATGCAGCCACCTGGGACGGCAAGGTATATGCCCTTGACGCAAGAAACAACGGCGCCCCTAAGTGGGGGCAGCCGTTTTCAAGAGACCAAGGTGGCTTCAACGAATCCTACTCGTCTCCGGCCATCGCCGCTGATGGAACTGTCTACGTCGCAGGCACCGACGGATACCTCTACGCCATCAATCCCAACGGCACCGAAAAGTGGAAAGTCCAGCTCGCTGCCTGGTCGGACGCTTGTCCCGCCATCGCTGCTGACGGAACCCCCGATGCAACCGTATATATCGCGGCGGGAAGCAACCTCTACGCGTTCGACTCCGACGGAGTTCCTAAGGACGGCTGGCCTGTCGCCATCCCCAACGGTACCGTCGTCTCCAGCAGTCCAGCCGTCACCGAAGACGGCACCGTCATATACGTAGGGACCGTGGAACAAACCGGCTCTTCAGGCTATCTCTGCGCCGTCTCGTCCGAAGGACAGGTGAAGTGGAACTACCGTGCTGGCGGACCCGTATATTCCTCGCCCGCTATTGACGCCTCCGACCGCATCTACTTCGGCTGTGACGACCGTAACCTTTACTGCCTCAGGGACCTCGGCGACACCGTCCAAAGACTCTGGCTGTTTCCCACCGGTTCGTGGATTGATTCCTCCCCCGCAGTCAGCTCAGACGGCTTCATATACTTCGGGTCGAGGGACGGCTGGCTTTATTCAGTCGATCCCACTGGCAGCGAATTCTGGAGCTACCGCATCGGCTCGGAGGTAAGCTTCTCCTCTCCCGCCATCGGCCCGGACGCCGCCATCTATGTGGGCGCCAGCAATGGCAAGGTCTATGCCTTCAAAGCCTCAAGCGAGATCCGAATAGCCGCCAGCAACGCCTCCGGCTCACCCGGCGACGAAGATATCCCTGTGGACGTAAGCGTCGACACGGAAGTCACAATAAAGCGCTTCGAGTTCACCTTGCATTTCGATTCCGGTATCCTCGACCAGCCCACCGAGACGGACGTTTCAACCACTTTGGCTGACTTCACTCTCGACGTTACTCCCGCTACGGACGAACTTAGGGTAGTAGGCAATGCAGAGACAGCCCAGAGCGTGCCCGCCGGCAGAACATTGGCGACGGTAGAATTCGACATCCTTCCGACTCCCACCCCTACTTCTTGCCCCCTCATCATCACGGGTGCTTCGCTTAGCGATGCGGAAGAGAATCCGGTTCAAAATGTAGGCGCCGGCCCGCCTGGCACTTTCTCGGTAACCGGCTTCTCCATCTATCCGCAATCACCGCAAGCGCCTGCTAACTCGTATCTCAACTTCCGCGCCGTCGGTGCCGCCGGTCCCATAACGTGGGTCCTCACCAGCACTGGGTCAGGTCCCGGCGCTCAGATAGATCCTTCGACAGGCCTCTACCTCGCTGGCGCACAGCCAGGAACCGATGAAGTGACTGCCTTCATGGGGGCCGGATCGGCGAGTACCGAAGTCTCAGTTGTGACCTCGGCGCCTCCGGGCGGCACTCCGGGCGCGCCCACGTCCCTCGACGTTGACGGTGGAGGCGTCTCCCTTTCCGACGTTATCCTCATCCTCCGAGCCGTGATGGGAATGGAGGAATTGACGCCGGAGCAGGAGGCCGCAGCTGATTTCGACGGCAACGGTGTTGGCCTATCCGACGTAATAGCAGCGCTCCGCATAGTCGTCGGAATGTCTCCGTCCCCGTAGCGCGCTGTTCGCACATCTGAAAGCAAAAAAGGGCCCGGACTCATTTCCGGGCCCTTTTTCCTTCTTCAGCCTCGTTCCTACTTCAGCAGGAACGTCTTTATCTCGAAGTTTCCAAGCTGCGTCGTGAACCCCTTTCCGCTTTGTACCGGCCTCCCTTCAATAACGTCCTCCACGAGGTTTACCTCACGAATCTCGCTGAAGCTCCTTGCGAGCGAAACCGTCGCCTCCGTCGCTTCGCCCTTCGCCTCGTAGAGGCGGAGCACCCACGCCTTCGAGTCGTCCTCGGAGGGCTTCAGGGCTGATATTACCACGCCTTCCGGCTCCACGCTCGCCCACGGCTGCACCTTAGGAAGCTTCCCAGTGTGCACGTCCGTCACCGTCGCGATAAGCGGGAAGTTGAACCCCTGTCCCGCGCGAAAAGCCACCCCTTCTTTCCACGTTCCCGCGTAAGAGGTGAGTGCGTATTCAAAAGTGTGCTTCCCGTGCCCCTCTGCCTTTTCGCAGCCATACGGCGAGCTCAAGTAGCCTCCCTTCGGCGGCGATCTGAAAAGCGACATCGTCATCTTACCGTCCTTCACTCGCACCCCGCCCGTGCCGCGGTTCAGCAGCGCAATCCCGTATCCGTCGCCGTCAACCCCCACCCAGCTCTGCGCTGGCCAGTCTCCATCCTGCGCCAGCGGACCTGGCCTGTACGGCCTCCTTTCCAGCGTCCCGAATTGAATCTCGTAACTGGCCTCGTCCGTGCCTGTGGTGGTCGGGAACTGGACCGAAACCCGCGTCTGTTGGCCCTTCCACTCGAATTCCGTCACAAAATCAATCCGCTTCATGTCTGCGTACAGCCGCACCAGTTGGGAGAACTGGAGCTTGCTCTCATCCACCCAGCCCAGCTTCGGGAATTCTCCATTGATCGTCAACCACGCCGAAATGCCGTTCTTCGCCGCGCCCTCCAGCCGTGACCTAGCCCAATATCCGGGCACCGCGCCGCCGGGGTAGCTGCCCACATACGCGTCGCCCGTATCGTGCTCGCACAGCAGCTCGTTACCAAATCCTACCTCTGAGTCAATCAGCTCCTTCCTGAGCTCCTTGTCGTAAATGCGAGCCACACCCTTGTCGGTTGCCTCAACGCGGTAGAAGCGATTTTCTATCACGCCGCGTTCGGCCACCAGCCCCGTCTCGGGCCTCCTGCCCTTCGTCACGAAAAACGTCTTGTATCCCAGCGAGGGGAGGGTAGAGGTCTGAAAGCTCACCTTCAGCTTTCTCCCGTTGCTCCTGGCTTCCGTGGCCAGCGGCTGTCCGTCGGCGTCCACCACGACAGTCTCCTCGGCCCGCGCCTTGCTCTCCGCCATCTCCACCTCTGCGACCTCCGTCCGCTCCCACGGCGCCGGATTGAACACCACCACCGGTGTCCCTGCTGACCCCTCCTTTCCGCACGTGTCCACACCCGTGGCCAGATATGCCATCGCTTTCTCCGTCTCCGCGTCGGCCGCGCTCGTGATCTCCCGGTAGTACGAACTCAAAAGCTCGTCCACCAGGTCAATATGGCACCCGCATATCCCGTCGTGGTGGTGCGAGAACATAAGCTTCCGCCAGCTCTCGAGAAAAATCCTCGCAGGATACTGATACCCGAGAGGAATTGCAATTGCCGCCAGCCGCTCCGCCGTGAGCATCGCCGACTCCGCTCGCCTGTTCGCTTTCTTCAGCCATATCCTCGTCGTGTAGACTCCTGTAAACTCCGGATTCATCTCCCCCGTCGCCGTCGGGAGAGAATCTCCCATCTCCTTTTCCAGCGCTTCGAAGTACTCGGTCGGCAGTCCGAACCTGAACTCGAACTCGTCCTGCTCCTCGTTGAAGTCCTTGATCTTCTCCGCGACGTGCCAGCTTGGCGTCTCTTCCTCGCTCACCGGCTCGTACCAGAGGATAGGGGCGGTGTTGTCTTCGTCGTAGTAGCGCGGCTTCGGAATATCCCAGCCTTTGTCCTCGCCCTGCAGCACGAACTTCATCCTGTGCTTGAGGTTCTGAAACACGTGAAGCACGTTCTCGATAGCAAACCACTCCCACCCGTTATGCGCGTAATCTTTTGAGTGAAGGAGTATCTTCGTCCCATCAAGCCCTTCCCAGTAGCATGGGACCTCGACATCCGTTCTCCCAAATCTGATGGCGTGCAGGTATTTTAGTCCGGACTTGACAAGTATCTGCGGGCACTGTGCGCTCAGCCCGAACGTGTCGTAGTACCACGAGGTGACCGGATCAACTCCGAATTCCTCCCTCTCGTACCGCTTACCCAAAAGCGCCTGCCTCACCATGGACTCGCTTCCCGGAATGTTCGTGTCCGGAATCACCTCCATCCCGCACACCATCTCGAACCGCCCTTCCTTGATAAGCTGCATCAGGAGCGGCTTCCGTTCCGGGTTTTGCTCGAAGTAATGCCTCATCACGTCCGCCTGCCCCAGCGCGAACTTGAACTCGGGGAACTTCTTGCATATTTCCAGGAATTTGGTGATGAAATTGAACTGCCACTCCCTGTACTGCCCCGGCGGTTTCCTCCACACAGGGTCGAAGTGCTGCTGCGGGATGGTATAAACGACTCTCTTCTTCATCCGTGGCTCCCGGGGCATCTGCCCCCATCATGATCCTCTATCCGCGCCATACGACCGGCTTGCTCGTTACAGCTTCACTTCCGAAACTCGCAGCTCGTAGGCATTGTCGGGCCGCGCAGCCTCGTAATAGAAAAGAACTCGGTCTTGCATAATCACGTAGTCCATGTATCTTAGCGCCCAATGAGCCCCTGGCGTCGGCGACTGAAGGATCGGCTCCAAGGGCGTAACATCCGCAAAGCTCCGCAGATCCGGCGAGTAGGCCAGTCCCGTCCGGATGTTGTATACCTTCTCGTGGTCAGTCAGCGCCGCGCCTTCGTAGAAAACCGCGTAGCCCTGCGCCAGCGGCATGACGCAGGCGATCCGCGTGCAGAACTCGTGCCACCCAATCCCGGCCAAAATCGGATTTGCCTCAAAACGCTTCCAGTTCACCCCGTCCACCGACGTCGCCATGTGCGGCAGTTCCGCGCGCGTGCTGTTGCCGATATAGAACATGTAGTACTGCCTCCCGACCAGCATGACGAAAGGATCCTTCACGCTCTTAGAGTCGCTCCCATATCCCGAACGAGCCAGAACAGTCTGGGCCGTCGTCGGGTCGAACTTCTCCGGATTCTTCACGTCGTCCAGCTTGTATATCACCCAGTT
>CAZUUK010000009.1:27761-39529 GCA_964622675.1 uncultured Planctomycetota bacterium
TTCCTGTCCTCATGAATAGAGGGCGTTCGAATCACCTCGTACTTGGATACATCCGGTATAATCGGGTCGGCAAAATGTTTCCTGCTCAGCTTCTCGCTGGTTAGACCAAGCCTATTCATATACATTCCACTTTCGTTTTGAAGGTCCAGCGCTCCCCGCCCTGCACAGTCGCTCTTGCCCGGAACTTACAGTCTACTCGCAAGCACCGCCCCGATCAATCTGCGAGCCAGCGAGAGGTCCCGATTGCACGGGCGCTAACGGCGTGGTATCATTTCTTAGTAGATTGCTAGGAAACCGGCCTCACCCTTCGAAGGTGACAATTTCGCCATGCTACTTTTCTGTGCCGGTGAACCTGGTAAAATGTTGGCCGCTTGCGGCTTGTGGCGGGAACGCCATCGGCAAGGCGACGGACTTTTCGCTTTTGGAAAGGACACTAACCATGAAGGAAAAGGTTGAACAGGCACTCGCGGAAATAAGGCCCTCTCTCCAGGCACACGGGGGCGATGTCGAACTCGTCGAAGTGAACGAAGACGGAACCGTTCACGTCAAGCTTACCGGTGCCTGCGCCGGTTGTCCCATGGCTGCGATGACCCTCAAACAGGGCGTCGAGCGCGGCATCAAAGCCCGGGTGCCGGAAGTGGTCAAAGTCGAGTCGGTCTAACAAGCCCAAAATCCTTCTTCGAGCTTCTTAACGCTTTCTCAGCAGCATAATTTGAATCCAGGGATGTTGAACCGCGTATCGTGCGAAAGGAGGTGAGGCTGCTTGCCGCATAGGATCACCGATGACTGCGTTGCCTGCGGGGCATGCGTTGCCGAGTGCCCCGTCGAAGCGATCAAGGAGGGCGATCCGATCTTCGAAATCGATCCCGCCGTATGCACGGACTGCGGATCGTGCGTCGAAGTTTGCCCGAATGATGCTATCGTTGCCGAGTAATCGAAATCCGGTTGGGGGACCTATCCAGTCCTCCAGCCGGGTCTCCGGACCCCACCGACCCTTCTCATAGCACCGTCTTCACAAAGAGGGTTTCAGCATTCGTGAGGTGAAATGAGCCTTCACTCCTTGTTTCCTATTTCCCTCAACCATCTTTCCCCGCGCAGGACCTGCATCCTCAGCCTCCTTCCGCGCCGAACCGGCTCGTCTCCTGACCTTACCACCAGCAGGCCGTCCGCCAGCGAGACGGAGGTGAGTATCCCCGACCCCTGTTCTCGCGTCGGATAGGCGAAAACCTCGCATCCCTCACGCTTTACCGTCACCCTCACGAAGTGCACACGGTCGGGCGAACGCCTGATCTCCGCTCCGCAGCGGACTTCCACCTCAGGCCTGAATACCTCCCGCCTCCCCCCCATTTTCAAAAGCGCCGGTCGAACGAACTCCTCAAAGCATACCACAGAGGCAACCGGATTCCCCGGAAGCCCAAACCAAAGCATCCCGCCTATCCTCCCGAAAGCCACAGGCGCCCCCGGCTTCATCCCGACCCCGCGGAAGATCACTTCTCCCATCTTCTCCGCTGCTTTCGGCAGCAGATCGAACTTGCCTGCGGAAACGCCGCCGCTCGTCACAAGCACGTCCGCCCCGTATCCCTTCGTTATGCCCTGCTGCAGCTCCTCGGGTGAATCGGCGGCGTTCCCCAGAAGCATCGGCTTTCCGCCCGCCTCTCTCACCTGCCCGATGAGCGTGTACGTGTTGCTGCTTCGGACCCGTCCCGGCAGAAGCTCCTCGTCAACTTCAATCAATTCGCTTCCCGTCGTCAGAATCGCCACCGTCGGACGCCGATACACCCTGACCCGGCTCCGCCCTATGGACGCCAGCACGCCAAGCTCCGCCGGACCGATATACTCACCGCGCTTATAGACCGTATCCCCGCGGTTAATATCTTCCCCTTTTCTCCGCACATTCAGCCCCGTTTTTACTGGAGAACAAACTAGCACTTCCCCCTCCCGCTCCTCCACCTTCTCCACCATCACCACCGCATCAGCCCCCTCAGGCATCACCCCGCCCGTCATAATCCTTGCCGCTTCTCCCGGCCCGGCTGCCACCCCTGGCGGCGGGCCTGCGGCTATCTCGCCGGCTATCCGCAGCGCCACCGGGGTGTCCTGACTTGCCCCGGCAGTCTCCTCAGCCCTCAGCGCAAACCCGTCCATCGCCGAGTTATCCGCCGCCGGCACGTCATCCGCCGCCGTTACATCTTCCGCAAGCGTCCTCCAGAGCGCTTCCCTCAGCCCAACTTCCTCCGCCTCCAGCGGCCGGGCGCAGTTCAGGACACTCCGTCTTGCTTCTTTGAATTCCGTCCTCACTCCCGTTCCCCCGTTGCGTTGAAGGAGCATTCTATGAAACCCCGATCCCCCGGTCAACCGATGCTCATCTGCCGCTTCTCCGCTCATCTGCTGAAATTCGCGCTTCATCGGCAATCAACCGTTGCACATATGGCGAAGTTCCTGGTAACTTGAATGGGCGGCAACCTCACGTTCAAACCCAGGTCGAAAGGGGGATGGTCATGAAACTCAGGCTCTTCGCGGCGATCGTTTTCTTACTGTCTGCAGGCATGGCGCTCGCAGCCACTCCTCAGACCCTCGTCCGCAGTATATCCGTCTCAGGGACTGCCAGGACCTACGTCAGCCCGGACACCATAATCTGGCAGATTAGCCTGATCGAGTACGACAAGTACCTTCCCAGGGCGAAAAGTAACTGTGACCAGAAGCTCAAATCCATGCTTGAGGAGATAGGCAAGCTGGCGGTGAAACCGGAAGACGTCGAAACCGGCCGCGTCAAGATTGGGCGCGAATACGACTATGACGAGTTCGGGAATCGAATAGGACTCAGGTATCACGTCGTTACTCGGAGTCTCACGGTGAGGCAGCGCAGCGTCGATCGCTTCGACGCGCTGATTACCAAGCTGATATCCGTTGCCGAAATCGAGGTGAGTTTCGATCTTAACTCATCGGAAATCGAAAAACACCGCACTGACACTCACCTCAAAGCCGTCCAAAACGCCAGGCAAAAAGCGAAAGCCATGGCGGATGCCCTCGCCGCCAGGCTCGGCAAAGTCCTGGAGATCGTCGAGAAAGAGCCCGCCTCGGAAGCGCTCTACGAATCTCCCTCGAACCCGCGCACCTTCTTGTGTCTTCCTCCGGGGGCTGACTGGAAAGAAGAAATCTTCCGTCCGCCTACCATCGAAGTCGCTACCACGGTGCAGGTAACCTTCGAAATCGAGTGACGCCCCCTGTGTCTTGCGGAGGTGCGTTTTGGAAGCGCTCGTTTATCAAGACGGCGAGCTTTCGTACCGACGGGATCATCCCAGGCCGCGCAAGCCCCCCGGCGAAGCGCTGATACGCATGTCCCTCGCTGGAATATGCAGCACCGACTTGGAGATAACCCGCGGATACATGAACTTCGAGGGCGTGCTCGGCCATGAGTTCGTCGGCGTCGTCGAGGAGGCCGATACATCATCCCTCGTGGGAAAGCGCGTCGTCGCTGAGATAAACTGCCCCTGCCGGAAGTGCGAATACTGCGAGCAGGGCCTCACCAACCACTGTCCTCACCGCACCGTTCTCGGCGTCCTCCGCCGCGACGGTGCCTTCGCCGAGTATTTCGTCCTCCCGGAGGCGAACCTCCACCTGGTTCCCGATTCCATCTCCGATGAAGAAGCCGTTTTCACTGAGCCCTTAGCGGCAGCCTTGGAGATCACCGAGCAGATTCCCGTATCCGAGAGTCACAAAATAGCTATCCTTGGCGATGGCAGGCTCGGCCTCCTCGCAGCCAAAGTTCTCGCCCTCACCGGCGCCTCCGTGACGTGCATCGGGAATCACGCCGAAAAGCTCGCGCTTCTAAAAGGGCAGCCGATCCGCACACTCCTGGCCGGCGACGGCACCTCCGACCGCTTCGACATAGTCGTGGACTGCACCGGCTCGGCAAAAGGATTCGATGATGCCGTCCGCCTCGTGAGGGCGCGGGGAACCATCGTTCTCAAAACCACTGTCGCTGCAAAAGCCGACCTGAACCTCGCCCCCCTCGTCATCAACGAAATAGCGCTCGTTGGCTCCCGCTGCGGCCCCTTCGACAAAGCCCTGAAGCTTCTTGCGGATCGCCGCGTGAAGGTGACGCCTCTCATCACCGACCGCTACCCGCTCTCCGGCGGGCTGGCCGCCTTCAACACGGCCGCCACGCGCTCCGCCGTCAAGGTCCTTCTTTACCCGACGCCCGCCGCCTAGCCGCTCTCAAGCAGCCTGCCTATCTTCTCTTCGTCCGGCTTCGTCACAACGCCCTTTTCCGTTATCAGCGCTCGGATGTACGAGGCAGGCGTCACGTCGAACGCCGGGCAGAAAGTCTTCACCCCCTCGGGCGCAATCCTCACACCGAAAGGACAAGTAATCTCTTCCCCGCCTCTCTCTTCGATGGGAATATCTTTCCCGCTCCCTGCCTCCGGGTCTATCGTCGAAACCGGCGCCGCCACGTAGAAAGGTATCCCGTGCTCCTTCGCCAGCACCGCAAGCGAGTAGGTTCCTATCTTGTTCGCCGTATCCCCGTTTCTGGCGATCCGGTCCGCTCCCACGATCACGCAGTCGACCCCCTTCGTTTTCATAGTCCAGCCCGCCATGTCGTCGCAGATAAGCGTCACGTCTATTCCCGCGTGCATCAGCTCCCAGGTAGTAAGCCTCGCACCCTGAAGCAGCGGGCGCGTCTCGTCGGCAAACACTGAAACTCTCTTTCCCATCTCGTGTGCTGCAAAAATAACCGCCAGCGCCGTCCCATAATCCGCCGTCGCCAGTCCACCCGCATTGCAGTGTGTCAGCACCGTACACGGATCCGGCAGCAGCTCCGCCCCGTTAGCGCCTATCCGCCTGCACGTCTGACGATCCTCCTCGATTACTGCCAGCGCCTCCTCCAGCAGCTTCTTTCTCAATTCTTCCACGCTCAAGCCGGCGTTTTCATTCGCGGTGTTACTCATCCTCTCCAGCGCCCAGAAGAGGTTCACCGCTGTCGGCCGCGACGTTCCCAGGTACTCCGCCGTCTTTTTCACCTCCGCAATCAGCTCCGTCGTCGTGGAGAATCTTTTCCGCCTAAGCCCAAGCAGCACCCCCAGGGCGCCGGCAATTCCCAGCGCCGGCGCGCCTCGCACAGTAAGCGTCTTTATCGCCTTCCACATGGACTCGGGGTCCTCGCACTCGATGTACTTCAGCTCCCCGGGTAGCTTCGTCTGGTCTATAAGCCTCGCCTTCCCATCCACATCTCCGACCCACTCGATGGTCGCAAGGGGCATCCCTCGGCACCTCCGTTCGTTGATTTCCAGGAAGTTTACCAACCTGCCCGACCCGCGGCAACGCTTTCTCTTGACATCCCTCATCCCTGCCGCTAGCTTTGGATCGTGCAGCGTTGGTGCGGAGGCTTGGCAATGATAATCGCCGTAACCATGGGCGACCCGTACGGGATCGGCCCCGAGGTCGTGCTCAAGAGCCTTTCCGATAACGAAATCAGATCCCTCGCCGGTTACCTCATCCTCGGCTCTAAGGAAGCGCTGGACTGGACCGCCGCCCGCCTCGAAATGGACTGGCAGCCGCGGATCGTAAGCCGCGCTCAAGAAGCGCCGGAAGGCCAGGTATCGCTGCTCGACGACCTTGAATTTGAATGGGACGAGCAAAACGTGGGGAAGCCAACGGCCCAGGGTGGCGGCGCTGCAGCCCATTGGATAATGCTCGCGGCCGAGTTCAGCCTTTCCGATGACTGCGCCGCGATGGTCACCGCGCCCATAAGCAAGGAAGCCCTCTGGAAATCCGGCCACAGGTTTCAGGGCCACACAGAATTCCTGGCGCACCTCACCAACAGCCCGCGCGTCGTCATGATGCTCGTCGGCGGCGGACTTCGAGTCGCGCTGGTTACCACTCACACTCCGCTCAAGGCTGTCCCTTCACTGATTACCATGCCGGATGTCCTTTACACGATACAGCTCACCAATGAAAGCCTTAAGGGCCTCTGGGGCATCACGCATCCGAGGATCGCCGTCTGTGGCCTTAACCCTCACGCAGGGGAGGGGGGGCTCTTCGGCGAAGAGGAAGCCAGGGAAATCGCCCCCGCCATAAAAGAAGCGCGCAAGCACCGCATTGACTGCACCGGTCCCTATCCCGCCGACACCATCTTCCACCGCGTTCATAAAGGCGAATTCGACGCGGTCGTCGCCATGTATCACGACCAGGGTCTGGTTGCCCTAAAGCTCATCGCCTTCGAAACCGGCGTAAACGTCACCCTCGGCCTCCCCATAATCCGCACCTCTCCCGACCACGGCACCGCCTACGACATCGCGGGCAAATCCCTGGCCGACCCCAGCTCCATGAAAGAAGCCATCAAACTCGCCGCCTCCCTGGCCCGAAGGAAGTCCGCCGCGTCCGGGGGCTGCTAGCCTGGTTCCGGCCCGTGTTCGCGGTATTGCAGGCCTCCTCGGTTGGTGCTATTCTGGCTGTAGGAGGATTGTAAATTGGTTCAGGGCGTGAACTTACCACGAGAGGAGCTTCAGCGGCGGTTCGGGCTGTCAAGCCGCCTCACGGCCCGCGTCGGCGCCCTCATGGCCAGGGGGCTGCAGTTTACCGAAGCCGCCCTCGAACTCGCCGGCTCCGAGCAGGAGATGGCCGGTCTCCTCCTCGCGCCCGAATTCCTCGACCAGGCCGCGCAGCTCACCACAGCGAGAGCCCGAAGGCTTGGCGAAAAGCTCGGGCTGCAGGATTTCATGGACCGAAATCCTCTCCGCGCGGTGAAGGAGGGCGAGGTTAGAATCCTTGCCCTCAAGGACGAAGTCGAGGCTGCTTCCGTCTGGGAGGAACCCCAAGCCGAAGGATCGGAAACCGCTGTCGCCATCGTCGAGAGCGCACCATCCGCCCCCGCAGAAGGACTCGGCGGGCTCATTTCCGACGAACAGGCCGCGGAACTCAAGCTCACCATCCTCACAAGCGCCGACCCTAATCGCAAAATCGAAGCCATAAGGCGGCTTGTGTTTTCCTCGCTCTCCCCTGAGGAGAAGGGAAGGCTTTTCGTCAGCGCCCTCTCGGATGATTCTACGCAGGTCAGGCTTGAAGCCACCCGCGCCCTCCGATCCCTTGGCCTCGACAGCGAACTCGCTCTGCAGATCCGCCAGCTCTTTCAGGGAGAGGGACCCGAGCGAGAAATTGCCGCCAGCGCCCTGCGCCGCTTCGCGCGGCAAGGGAGCATGTTGGAGCGTGCCGTGATTTTCGTCGTCGTTTCTAAGGCGTTAGGGGAAGAATCTTTCGCCGACTTCCGCTTGCAACTGCTGGAGGTCGTCCGCAATCTCGTTGACCTCGTCGCCGCAAACGACGACTTCCTTACCGAAGGGACGAGCCTTCTTCTGGGCGGCCTTTCGACATCGTCCCTTGAGGTGTACAGGCAAAGCCGCAACGTCCTCTCCTCCCTGATCGAAGCCGTTCCCGAAAGGGTCTGTGCCGCTCTGTGGGAGCGTCTACCCGACGTCGCCGAACCCAGGGCCAGGGCTGCCGTCATCTGCGCCATCGGCTCCCGAGCCCCCGAACAGGTTCAGGCTGACGAGCTGGCCCGCGCCGCCGTCTCCGAATCGCTCAGATTCTCCGAACTGGACGCCGAGTGCTGGCAGCTGAGGGCGCTCGCCGCCCGGCTGGGCGAAGCCGCCGCAGCTCCCGCGCTTCAGATGCTCGCCTCTTCTGCCGCCGACGTCCGCATCCGTCTGCTGAGGCTCATTGATACCCTCTGCATAGAGGCCAGACTCTCCACAAAATCCATCGGCAGCATCGGCCAAGTCTTACTGGATGCGCTCTCCACCGGCTCCGAACCTGAAAGGATTAGCCTCCTCGACCTCCCCTCTCTTACCGACTCGCGATTCCCCGCATCCGTCCGCCGCCGGATAGCCGCCGAGCTCCTGGCAACCATGGACTCCGTCCAGATGGCAAGAACCCTGGACCTGGTTCAGGAAGCTCTCATCTCCCTTGGCCCCGTTGCCATCGAACCCATAATTGACTATGTCGGGAAGCGGAAGCCGAGCTCGAGGAGCACCAGGCCGCTTCAGGCGCTGGGCGAGATCGCCTCGGAGATGAGCGCGGGTTCAAAGCCCGAGCAGAAAGCCGTCGCCGATGCCGTCGCCTTTTGCCTCAAGCTCGTCGGGTCGGACGGCTACGGCGGAGCCGAGATGACCGTCCTCGGCCAGCTTTGCAGCCGCGATTTCGTCGGCCCGCGTACCGTCCAGAGCGCCGCAAGGCTTCTTCGCAAAAATCTCCGCACCAGCTCCTTTCCCTTCCAGGCCGTTGACGGCCTCGGGTGGCTCGCCTCCAATCCCACACTCCCGCCACGCACCAGACTTGATATCGCCCACTCGCTCCTCCATCTCTTCGAAAGCAAGCTGCCTGAGGATCTCCTCCGCGAGCGAGCGACGGACGAGGGAACCGTATTCGACGTCGGTCCCGAGGCGAGCGCATACAACTACATGATCCCCGCCGCCATCGCGGGTCTCGCCAGAATTTGCAATGCCGCCGGAAGCGACCAGGTGCTCAGCCAGAGAATAATAGATTCACTCCTACACAAGTGGCAGCAGCTTCACACCCTGGACGAAGTCTGGGGGCCGGCCAACGCCGCGGCCCTTGCCGACGCGCTAGGTGAAGTCGCCGCCGGTCCCTCCCTTTCGACCTCGCAGCGAATCAGCATCGTCAAAGCGCTCGCCGCCGACCTAGGACGAATGTCTGTTGTCAGGGTGTTGGGCGAAATCCTCTCGCTGGACGGCGGCTCCCCCGAGCTCGGAGCCGTTGCCAAATCCATCGGAGAAGAACTCCTCGACGTAAGACTTGCGGAGGAAGGCCTTGCACCGGAAGAAAGGGAGGCGTTGCTGAAAACCCTCACATCCATTGCTCTCAGGCCGGACCTCGGAGGCCGCTCTCCTTCCGCCGCTCGATTTCGCGCCTGCGTCGTAACCGCCCTCGAAGCGCGCCTCCGCGACCATCTCACCGTTGCCCACGACGGGCTCGCAAAACTCGCAGAGTCCGAAGCCCTCTCGGAATTTCAGCGGAAAGAGATTCGCCGCAGGCTCTCGCGCTTTGAGCGCATCGTCCCGCTTTGAGCCTCACCTTCCTCCCACTTCCCAAGGGCACCATTGCTCTGGCGCCTTGTTCCTCACGCCGCCTCAGGCATGTATAATCTACCCTCCGAATCGGCGCACCAAAGATGCCGCCTGAAAGGGGGAAGAACGTGGAGAGCTTCGTGATCACTCCGCATTTCGTCCGGTGCGAACTCAACCAGAGAAGGGAAGAGGGCTGCGACGTTAGTGAGGTAGAGAAGGAAGTGGCCTCGCTCGATTCCCTGCCACCGCAGGAGCCTCATGCGAGAGCCGAGCGGTTATTCCGAAAGCTCCAGCCTCTTTCTCCGTCTGAAGACTTCCCTTATCAAGAGCCGAGCCGCCTGGCGGAAATAATAGCCCTCCGTCCCGACGGCCCCAGGTCAATAGAGCTCCCGCTATCCGAAGAGGAGCTTTTGCGAAAAACACACGGCGCCTGGCTCGGACGCTGCGTCGGCTGTATGCTGGGCAAACCCGTCGAGGGCTGGCCCCGCCAGCGCATAGAACAGATGCTCCGAAGAGTTGACGCCTATCCGCTTGATAACTACGTCCCCTCGGAAGCCTTTGAAGGGGAAGCGCTCGACCACCCCTGGCGTCCTTACAAGCAGATAACCCGCGGCGGGATAACCGCATCCGCTCGCGACGATGATACCGACTACACGCTCCTGGGCCTTCACGCCATCGAGACCGTTTCCGGCCCTCCGACATCTCAGGAAATAGTCAGGGAATGGCTCGAGCATCTGCCGTATCACAGAGTCTACAGCGCCGAGCGCGCCGCGTACCGCAATTTCGTCAACGGCATTCTCCCCCCCGAGTCCGCGACCGTCGTCAATCCGTTTCGCGAGTGGATCGGAGCCCAGATTCGCGCCGACATCTGGGGCTATGTCTGCCCCGGAGAACCCGAGCGCGCCGCCGAGATGGCCTTTCAGGACGCCCGCATCTCCCACGTCAAGAACGGTATGTACGGAGAGATGTTCGTCGCCGCTGCGCTGAGTGCGGCATTCACCACCGATAACCTGGAGGAAATCATCCGAGTCGGTCTGTCGGAAATCCCGAAGGATTCACGCCTGGCCGAAGCCGTCCGCAAGACCATCGAATGGGCCAAACAAGACTCCGCGTGGGAAGAAACCTGGCAGCGCGTCATGGATGACTACGGCCATTACCACGGCGTTCACACGATAAACAACGCAGCCGTTGTCGTCCTTGCCCTCATCCACGGCCAAAGAGACTTCACCCGCATAATCTCCATCGCCGTCATGTCCGGCCTTGACGCCGACTGCAACGGTGCCACAACCGGCTCCATTCTCGGCGCAGTTCTCGGCGCCGACGCCATTCCCTCGCACTGGTCAGACCCGCTCAACGATACCCTCATGACCGCCCTCGCCGATATGTCTTCGGCCAGAATCTCGGATTTGGCAAGTCGCACGCGGAAGATGAGCGCTCTTATCTCAGGCTCCGCCTGACCGGTTACCCCCGCGACGCCATCGTGGTGCGTAGATCGTGCGAACCATCGGCCCGGCAGTACTCGAACCAGTAGCGCACGCCTTGGGGCACTTGCAGCGCTTCCACGTACCTGAGCGACTTGCTCCCTTCCGGCGATGTGAGCGCCGGTCCGGACACACTCAGCCGCTCAAAGCTCTTCAGGTCGGAGCTCCGCGCCAGGCCCGTCCGCTCTTCGCAGTTCTCATCCTCGACAGTAGCGCCATCATAAAAGGCGTAGAAAGCCGGAGGCTCAGAGACTATCGTGGTGAACCGCACGCAGTATTTATCCCAACCTGAACCCTCCATGACCTTGCCAAGCCATCGGAAATTAATTCCGTCCTCGCTCACCGCAAGCGACGTATTCTTCCGCGCGTCCAGCTCTCGCACGTGCACGTACATGTGCCACAGAGCACCCACCTTCATCACG
Organism: uncultured Planctomycetota bacterium; assembly: GCA_964622675.1. GTDB lineage: Bacteria > Planctomycetota > DG-23 > CAZBND01 > CAZBND01 > CAZUUK01. The sequence continues at coordinate 38,745 of CAZUUK010000009.1, forward strand.
TACGGATCCTTCGTCCACTGCACGCCTAGTTCTTGCGGCTCGATGACGCGCCGCCGATGGGAGGGCTGAAAATCTGCCGGCTTTCGCGCCTGCATAACGTCAATTTTCCACCGCCTGTCAGCCGAATCCTCATAGCTCAAATACAGCCTCCAGAGACCTTCTTCCGTTCGCACCAGCGCCCCCCGCTCGATGGAAATCGCCTCCACCTCCGCCTTCTCGACCGTCCAGACTGGTTCGAATCGCTCCCCGTCTTCGCTTCGCGCAATTACTGCCCGGATGCCTCTTTCCCCCGGAACCCTCTCGCGCCAGAAAAGGTAAAAGCACCTCGCGTCGCCGTCGTACACCGCCGAAGGAGCCCCGACCCAGTATCCCTTGCCTCTGCCCGCAGGTTCCTTGACGGTGACGGCCCCTTCAACGTCGGGCAGCGCCGGCCCCGCGAGCCCCTTTTTCTGAGAGCCCTGCAACTTCATCTCCCGCTTCGTGGTTTCCACAAACCTTCTCGAACCGCCCGCAGGCGCCGCCAGGCAATCCCTCTTTCCGCGCAGACCCGCAGCGGATCCGGCCGAATTCCCAGCTCTTTGTCCAGCCAACTTGTCATCTGAAGCTCCATTTCCGCCGCAGTTCCCTTCTCGACGCCGTGCAGATTCCTCGTCTCCTTCGGATCCTCTTCCACGTTGAAGAGCTCCACCTCCGGCAGATCCCACACACCCGGATCTATCGTCTTGATGAGTTTCCAACGCCGCGTCCGGATCATCCGTCTCGCCTGCCACAGCCCTTGATTGCAA
>CAZUUK010000009.1:39629-65000 GCA_964622675.1 uncultured Planctomycetota bacterium
TCGTCCGTATATTTGATACACGCGTCGTAACGCGCCAGCACGTACTCCATGTCGGTTATGATTCTCTTCCCGTCGCTCAACCGTTGTATCTTCCCTTTGGCGAAATCTCGCCAGGCCAGATTTTCCCATACCGGCTCAAGGCTCCGGTTGTTCGGGTCATACGGATCGCCTTCGTAGAACATATTCCAGTACTTCTCGGGAATCAGGTCGTACGGCGTGTGCGGGTCCCAGTAATGGATGAAAAGAAAGAACTCCTCCTTGCCGTATGCCCGGAGCCATGGCAAGGCGAGCCCGTTTATGTCATCCCCGGTAACTCTTTGAGTAGTTCTGCTGTAGTTCGGTCTCATATAATGTTCAAACCCGCGCGCAAACCACGGACGCATGCTGTAAAGCGTGCTAACCGCTGCCGTCCGAACGCCTTCGGCGGCCAGAATCTGAGTGAAAAAGGGAACACCCAGGTCTCTCAGCTCCTCCTCCGGCTGGCCGTGCGTAACGATCCGCGTCTGCACGCCTCTCCTTCCCGAGAAAACCGAGGTGAAGCACGGCTGCGTCGGAACATCGCTCGCGAACGCGTTCTCAAATACCACCCCTTTCTCGGCCAGCTTGTCAATGTTCGGCGTCGTCGGCCTTTCGTACCCGTAGCAGCCAAGATGGTCCGGCCTCGTCGTGTCAAGCGCGATAAGTACTACGCTCATATGTCTCTTCCTCCAGGATATTTTGGGGGCGCATCGCCGACAGACAGCGCAAATCTCGGCATTTTACCAGGATCCGCCAGCCCGTACTACTCTGCGCCTGGCCGTGGAAAGGTAAGTCTGTCGTCTGCCCGGAGAGAAGAAGTGCCTAACGTAGCCGCCGTCGCTCTGCCTTCGTGATCGAGCCCCACTTCTTCCCTTTACAGATACGCGCGTGTCTTTCCTGTACCCCTCGCGAGCTTCTTCCTTCACTTCCGACCGTCAGCTACGCCTCCCACTGAACTCAGTCTTCCTTCGCTTCCGAAAGACCCCGCTCAATCTTTCTTGTCGCGTTGAGCATTTCGAGCTGTCTGGGATGCTCGGGCTCCAGCGTCAACGTCATTCGAAACTGCGCCAGCGCCTCAGCGTTCATCCCCTTGCTCATATATGCCTTGCCCAACTCGTAGTGGTAATCCGCGGTTGTAGGCGCTTCGGCCACCGCTGACCTCAGGCTTTCGATCTGCTTTTCGAGATCCCCCGCCTTCTCGTACTCGCGAGCAAGCGTGTGATAGGCGTCGGCCAGTTCCGAACCGTATCTTTCCTTGTCAATCTCGATCGCCTTTTTGAGGTGCCCTATGAACCCATCGTAGTCCTCGAGCTTCAGAGAAGCTTGGCTCCAGTGGAACTCCATGGCCGCTTCATCGGCCTCCTGAAGTTTCCCTCTCAGCGTGGCATATATAGCCGCCGCTTCTTTGTAGTATCCCGCCCCGAAAAAGGTGTTCCCAAGGAGTAGCTTTATCTCCGGCAGATTCAGTCCCATATCTATCGCCCTTGCCGCCTGGTATGCGGCGCTCTTCTCCGGAGCGCAGTAGAACTCACCGCGCCTCCCGGCCACCTCTCTCAGCAGATACCATTCCTCGGCCAGATCCCCTGGCTTCCGACCCTCCACCTTTCTCTTCACCGTCCTCCCTGTGTAATTTCTCAGGTTGTAATACGCTATCGCCAGCTTGTACCTCAGAACCGCGTCATCAAGTCCCAGCTCAATTGCCCGCTCGTACTCTTCGGCAGCCTCCGAAAACTTGCCCATATCCAAAAGAACGTTCCCGAGGTAGAAACGGTCGTACGGGGACTGATCGTTGAGCCTCACCGCCTCGCGATAGTACTTCAAACTCTTGCTGGGCTCCCCGAGGTGCACGAAGGCCTCGGCGAGCATGACGAACACCTCATAGTCGTGCTTTACCGCCGCCAGCGGCTCCAGCAGTTTCACCGCCTCCTCCCACGCCCCCGCCTTGAACTGGATCCCCCCCAGCAGAACCGCCCCCTCCACGTGCTTCGGCGCCAGCTCGAGGACTTTCTCCAGCTCCGCCTTCGCCTTCTCAGTCTTCCCTAGCTGCAGATATGCCTTCGCAATGAAAACTCGCGGGCGCACCTCATCCGGCGCCTCGCTTACAGCCTTTTCCAGAAGCTTGATCGCCGCCTCATATTTCCCGCTGTAGAACTCCCGCTCGCCGGCGGCCGCCGGATCCTCCTCCGCCCAGGCCCCAAGATGCAGACAGCCCGCAGCGAGCAGAACTATGAACGCCCCTATCAGCCTTGAACGCATGTTCGCACTCCTTCCCGGCTCTACAGGTAGTATGTCCGTATCCAATCTAATCGTTCTTTCGCTTCGTCCGCGCGTGTGCCCTGCGGATGCTTGTTCACGTACGCCTGAAACGCATCCAGAGCCTTCGTCCAGTCCTTCAGCTGCACGTAGCATTCGCCGATGGCGAACTGCGCGTCCGCCGTCCTGCCGCTTTTGGGATAGTTGTATATGAACTGCTCGAATGCCTTTATCGCCTCAGTCCACTTCCGCTCCGTCTGGTAGAAATCGCCAATTCTGTACGCCGCCTCCTCAGCTATGGGGCTGCCCGGATAGTGCTGCGCCAGCAACTGGTAAGCCTTCATCGCCCGCGCCGTCTCCTTCAACACCTCGTAGGATATCTTCGCGGCGCTCAGCAGTGCCTCGTCCGCCAGGTCGCCCAACTGATACTCCTCGGCGGTCTGCTCAAAGAGCGCCACGGCGTTTCGCAGCGCCTCTTTTCGCTTGTCCTCCTTGTTGGCAAGCTGAAGCGCCGCCAGCTCCCGCTCCCTCCTCATCGCGTGCCTGGCAAAGCCGCGGTACGCTTGTTTTTGCTGCTCCCACGCGCCCGCTCTTGCCCCTGCCTCCGCGAGCACGAGAATGTTCTGCCCGACCACCTCACTCATTTGTGGCTGCTTTGCCGCCTGCTGATACTTCTGCCTAAGCTCCTTGCTGCTCACGATGCTCCAATCCGACACAAACGCGTCCCACTCTGCCACCGCTACGTTGGCTGCCGTTTGCGCCACCATTCGCGCCCTTCTGTCGGCTTCCTCCTTAGTCAGCACTTCATACGTCTTCGCCTCCCGCTCGTAGGTAACCCCCGCCCAGTACAGAGCGTCGTCGGCCCGGTCGCTTTCCGGATAAAGCTTGACCAGCTCCAGGAACTCCTCCCTCGCCTCCTTCAGCTTTCCAAGATCCAGCAGGATTTTCGCCACACTGAACTTCGCATCATCCGCCCTGTAGCTCTTCGGGAATTTGTCAACCACTCTCTGGAACTCCTCCGCCGCCTTCACCCTATCCCCCAGCTTCTCAAGCACGATAGTAGCTAGCTGGAACTGCGCCTCGTCGAGCTTCTTCGAATCATCCTCGCTGGACACCAAATCCTGGTAGTTCTTGAGCGTCCAGTAAACCTGCGCGTTTGTCCTCATCTGCCCCGCAGCCGGGTCCTGGGGATATTTCTGCACGAATTTAGACGCCGCCGCCGCCGCCTCGTACCACTTGCTCAGGTCGGCCTGGCATACAGGGATCCGCAGCCTCGCATCCCTCGCCGCGTTCGACAATGGATACTCAGCAGTGATCGACTCGTAAACTTCAATGGCGCTCTGCCATGACCGCCCCTCCTCGTACACCTTCGCAACGAATCCCAGCGCATCCGGGGCGTTCGGCGCCTTCGGGAAGGCCGCCGCGTACGTCTCGAAAACCAGCTTCGCCTCCACCCATCGCTGCTCGTTGACGAGCCTGTTTCCCATCCCGTAGACGGTGCCCATCACCTCATCCGGCCGGCCCCATCCGGACATGTACGCCATGTACAGGTCCAGCGCGTCAATTGGCTGGTCGACGTTCTCCGCGTATATCCGTGCTGCTTCTATGGCTCCCGGCTTGGCCTCTGGCGCGTTGGGATAGCTTCTTGCCAGACGGATCCACACCCCCGCCGCGTCTTCCCACGCTTCATTTGCCGAGAACACCTGCCCGATCCGTCCCAGCGTCCCCGACGCCCAGCGATCTGAAAAGAGCCCAGCTTCCACTCCAAGCTGCTCGTTCAGTCTCAGAGTTTCCTCCATCGCCATTTCCAGGAAGAACGCTCCCCTCGGCCCGCTTAGCTCCATGACCCGCATGCCCGCTGCAATAAGGCTTTCCACAACCCCGCTTCTCGCGTTATTCGCCAGCCGAGATTCCGGCCAGCGCTCGACGAACCCGCGATATTTTCCCACTGCTGACCGGAAAGCCTCCTCCAGTTTTGCTTTCTCCTCCTCCCCCTCGACGCTCAGGTTCCTGGCGTGCTCCAGATGCAGCTCGGCAATCGTCAAAGACTTCCGCTCCAGTCCTTTCAACTTTGGGAAATCGCTCAGCAACTGCTCCATCAGCCCCGCCGCCTCAAGGAACTTCCCGTTCTGGCGGTAGAAGCCGCTCATCGCCTCCACGACGTTAATTGCCCTGTCCACCTGGCTCTCATCTGGAGACTCTCCGATTACCTTCTTCAGCCTCTCGTATGCCTTCGGGAAAGATCCGAGCGCCGCCTCGACGCTTCCGCTCGGCCTCGCCGCTTCCTCCTGGATCTGCTGTTGCGGCTGCTGTGAAAGGACATTCCCTCTCAACGCCGGGTGCAAAGACACGTTCACCGGAGCAACTTCCTGCCCGCTCACCAGCCTCACTATCTGCCCGAGCGCGTAATCCGGCATCGCTTCGCCCACGTAGCACAAAGCCGCCAGCAGCTCGATCTTGAAACGATCGCCGAGTTCAGGATACTCTTCCGCGAAAAGCTCGAACGCCTCTCTCGCCACCTCCCACTTCGCAGCGGTCGCGTAGAGTTGCCCCGCGGCCAGCGCCTTACCCATCGCCTCTTCCGCGTATACGCTGCTCGGATTGGCCTTGACGAAACCGACCAGCTCCTTCACCGCTTTCTCAAACTTGGGCGTCAGCGCCTCGGGCTTAGGCACGGCCCTTCCAAACTCAAAAGCCGCCTCATTGTAGTACGAAGCGGCTATCGCAAAATGAAACTCGTCCGTCCCCGGAAGCGAGGGCTGCCGCAGAAGGAAGCTCGTATATACCTCTCTCGCCGCGCCGAATGCCCCTTTGGCTTCGTACGCCTTCCCGAGCTCCAGAATCTTTCCCCTTGCGGCCGCGGCGTACTCACTCTCCGGAAAATCCTCCATCACCTTCTGCAGTTCCATCAGCGCAAGCCCCGGCTTCTCGCTCAGACCCACCTCCGCAACTTCCTCCGCCGATAGCCCGCCGGGCAGCTCCGTATCGAGCTCCCGCATCGCTTCTCTGAACGTCACCAAAGCCTTCTGAAGCGCCGCCCAGTCCGGAGTAGCGCCTGCCTCCATGATCTTCTCGAAAATCTCCCGCGCGACGCCGCGAAGCCCCGCCTCCTCGTATTTCTTCGCAGCCGAAACCAACCGTTCCTGGCTCGCATCCACCTGCGCAGGATTTGGATGCAGCTCAGCCAGGCGCACGTACGCTTCCACTGCAGAAACGTGTCCGGGTCGGAGCACCGCGTCCATTTTCCTTCCCGCCTTCTCCTCCAGCAGCCACGCTTCCGCCTCGCCCTCTGAATGAAGTAAGACGAGCTGCATCATCAACTGTGCAGCCCCTTTTCTTTTTCCTTCTTCGTCAATCGCGAGCCGGGCGGATTCGACAGCGGGTCCCCACAGCTTCGCGCCGTGGTAGTGATCGATGATCTCAAGGACCACCTTCAGCGCATCGTCCGCCTTTGGCGGGTAGCGGTCCATTACTTCCGCTGAAAGCCTTATCGCCTCCGCAAATTCCGGCAGAAGTTGCTGATTCTTCTCGCTCGCCCCTGTCCGCTCATTCTCCTCGAACCGTTCCATCCCCATTCGCTTCATCGCTTGCGAAAGTTGGAGTAGTATGTCAGGGTACCGCGGCCGGGCAGAGTAACGCTTCGCCATGTCCTCCAATATCGTCGCGGAAATACCGAAGGCGCCCTCCTTGGCGTAGAATGCCACAAGCCCGTCCATTACTTCCATCACTTTTCCCGCCGCCGGCGTCGCAGGATGTTTCTCTTCGAGTGACTTCAGCACCTCGAGCGCCTTTTGGTGTTCGGGGATCAGCGCCTGTACCTTGTCAGGCTTCGCAAGCTCTCCCAGCTTCATGTAGAGCTCCGCGAGTTCCAGCATCGCCTCCGGCGCCTCGTCGCTTTCCGCGTACCTCGTCAACCACGCCTCGTAACCTTCCACTGCTTCCAAGGGCCGCCCGGCGGCCACTGCTATCCTCGAAAGTTCAAGCTCGGCAAGCGCAGCAGCCTCCGTCCCCGGGTACTCGTCCAGAATCGACTGGATCTCTCGCTTCGCCTCCTCAACCCGTCCCAGCTTCTCACCCAGAATTGACGCTATGAACACTCGCGCCTTTGGGATAATCGGATCGTCCGGATGCAGGCTCACCAGTTCTCTCGCGGCTTGCAGAGCCCCCAGCGGCGAATCCATCGCCAGCGTGCATCTAGCTCTCAACAGCCTCAGTTTCCCGGCGTACTCCCCCGGGTCCGTCATCTCCAGCGTGCGCTTCGCTTCCTCGGAAGCCAGCACGTAAAGCTTGATGCGGAAAAGCTCCTCTGAATACTTGTATCTATCCGCAGCCCGCTTGTTGACGTCCCCGATCCCATCTAGATACTCCGTCGCTTCCTTGTTCCCCGGCGAAAGCTCCAGCACTTTCTTCCACTCTGCTATCGCTTTCTCCGTCTCCAGCCCGAGGTAGTACGCCTTCGCCAGCCAGAGCCTCGCCGGCACACTTTCCGGAGCCTCCTGCACCGCCTGCTCCAGCGCCGATATCGCTCCCGCCGTATCGCCACCCGATAGCTTTCCCACGCCCTCCTCAAGCAAATCGAGCGCGCCTAGCGCCGGTGGGGTAGGGCACATGAAAAATAGCGCTATCGGAACTAACAGGGAGAAAAGCCATCGCGACCTCATGAAGCACCTCCAACCGCTCTCACCAGAAGGGTCAACTTAAGGCTATTGCCTTTAGAAAATTAGACGCCTATCCCGCTTCAGAGTTCCTGCCCAATCTAAAATACAACCGCAGGAGGCACTTTCTTTCAATCTTTTTCTCGTTTTACCCTTACGAGCAGCGGCTTCTCCGTCACAATCACGTTGGGAATAAGCGTTTGGCCTTCCCTCTGCGCGAGCCCCGCTTCTTGCGCGGTGCCCGCCAGAAGATCAATAAACTGCGCGGATGTAGCACGATACGGCAGCTTCATGTCCACCGGCTTTGAAGATATCTCCCTCGGCTGGAACCCTAACACGTCAGCGCCGTCCGCCTGCGCGAAAATTACTCCATCAATCGCTGGCGCGCTCCCCTCGTACGGGACGCTCTCTTCAGCCCCAGCCAGCAGTGTCGCAAGTAGCCTCAGTGCGTACGCCGGCAGTGTCGGTTCCTCTCCCCTGAAAAACGCGAAGAACGGCCTGTCACCCTTCGTCGCGTGCCACCAGAACAAAGTAACCTTCCGCTTTGCCGCCTCAATCGTCCACTCAGTCAGGAACCTCGCTGCCGCGGCGAAATCACCAGCCACGCCGCTAGGCGCTCCCTCCACGCTTACATAAAGTTCCAGTTCTTCCCCCGCCACCTTCTCGAGCAGCGCCTTCCATTTTTCCGCCGCCTCAAACGTTGCTTTTGTGCCCATTCCCGTGTGTGTCCCAAGGCATATCCCTCTGGCCAGACGTAGCGGCTGGACACCCAGTCTCGGCAGAATGTCGGCCCACTCAACGCCCATCCCCCCAAGGATCACCTTCCTCCCCGGCGCAGCCTCGGCCACCGACTTTGCAAGCGTTAGCCACTCACGTTCTGACCTCCCGTCCACCTCTATAATGAACTGCGGCTCCGGGAACTCCGTCGCCACGTATCTGGCTATCTTCTCGGCGCCCGCGCCGCTGGGCGAATTCGTATCCATCGAAAGCCGAATGACGAATCGAATTCCATCCTCCGCAAGTTCCTCCAGCAGCGCCCTCGTCGGCGGGTGGAGCGTCAGCTTTCCATCCCGCATCACCATCCTGCTCGCGAAGCTTCCCGGATCGAGGCGCACCAGATTCACACCCAGATCCCTCAGCAAATACCACTGCCGCTCGTCCGTGAATATCGGGTTGCTGTTGTAAACCCCTGAGCTTCGAATCGTTCTGTTCGAAGAAGCTTTTACCCTAGTCCCGTACTCCTTAAGTGCCACATTCCTTCCCTCCGAATCAATTACTTCCACCTCAGCAACCCGTGCCGAAAAATTCCCTCGCGTGTCTGGGTCTGCAGGCAGGTTTTCGAGCACCAACATCACTGCGTCGGCCTCGTCCCCATCGAACTCCGCTACTGTTGCGCCTTCCCCAGCCTCAATCTCTCCCGCCTTAGTGGCGACCGCTTCTGTTCCCTTCTTGAGGGACACCGTAACCTTCGGAAGCTCCTTCCCTTCCACCCCGATCACTCGCACCTGCTTTATGCTGGTCCCCTGTCGCAGCTCCAACTTGACCTCCACCCTCTCATTGCTCGAACTCACCGGCTCCGACGACCACGCCACACCCGCGGCTCTATTCCCTTTCATCTCCCCCGGATAAATCGTCAGCCCATCGTTCAAGTTGCTCTGCGACCAGGCGAGCATATCCTCCGTAACAAGATCAGCGTTCACTCCCGCAACCGCGAACTCATGTTCATCCGAAAGCTCCGTAATCACCTGCCGCGCCGGCGCACTGTTACTCTCTTGAAGCTTCGCCGGATGAAGCACTGGCTCCGGTATCCTTACCAGGTTCACTTCATACCTATCTTCGTAAACCCTCACGACCGCGTAGTTAAGCTTAAAATCAGGATCGCCCGACAAATGCCATCTCGCCCATCTGGGGAAGCCGCTTGAACCCAGAGTGAGCAGCCTCGTCCGGCCATATCTGTTGAAGAAAAGCTGATGCGTGTGGCCGAACATGAAAATGTCCACGCCGTACCTGTCGCACAACTCCAGAAGCTTCCGCCGGTCAGGTTGGTCGATTGCATCGTAATTTATCTCTCCCGGCTCATCCATATCCTTGTACATCGGGTGCACGTGACCGAACAGAAACCGAAACCGGCTCTCCTGCGCACCCGCTAGATCCTTCTCCAGCCACTCCATCTGCTCCTCATCGTCTGACGTATCGCTTCCGAACCCCATCGTATCTATATATGCAAAATGGCACCCCTCGTAATCGAACGAATGGTACGCCGGCGCGCCGAACAGCTCCTCATATCCTCGAATCGTCTCTTCCGTTACCCCCCGGTTCCCGAACCCCTTGTCCTTGTTCATTATGAAGCTTACTTTGTTCCCCACGTCATGGTTTCCCGGAACGTAGTAAAGCGGCATCTTCAATTCTCCAAGGACTCCCTTCGCCAACTCTCCGGCCGCTTTGAAGTTCGGACTCCACGGCGACGACGTGATCGTGTCCCCCAGGTTGAAAGCAAAATCTACCCCGAGCGCGTTTATCTGCTTCACAAGCTCCTGCTGCTTTCTCTCTCTCGGCCCTAAGTTCTGCGAGAAGTGCGGATCGGTGAACACCGCGAACGTGAACAACGGCTCGTCCACAAAACTCATGTCCAGCTCCGGAAGCGGCTCGTGCGTATGGCGGTAATCCTGGTGGGGTGGAAGAATATCCGCCTGCGACGGAACCGACTCATCCCTTTCCAACTTCACCCAGTCTATCTCCACCGGCACTGTCCCCGTGCACTGGAAGACCAGACCAAGCACCTGCAAAATTGCCAACTCCGGGTGCTTCGCTGCTCCGCCACGGTCAAGCGGAAGACTCAGCTCCACCGTCTCCCATTCCGTCCCGATGGCTGCGTACGCCGATGTCGCGCGCACGGCAAACGGGTAATAAGGGTTCAACGCCGAAAGATAATCCACCGCAACCTTGACCGATCCCTTCGCCCTCGCGCGGACCTTCATCTTGTTGTATCTATTTCCGTCCACAAGGTGCCCGTGAAGCGAGAGATACTGCCTGCCGCCCTGTCGCGCCTGTATCACCGCTACGCCTGATTCGAATCGGGCATTGGCAGGCCCCATGGCCAAGCCCAGGTCGTTGCGCGCTTCCATATCCCACGGGTTCCCCGTCACTTCAGTTGCCCAATCCATCTCTCCGGCCTCCTCGGCATCACAAGCTGCCATCAATGCAGCCACAATCACTGCAGCAAAAGCAATAACCTTCATCCTCAGCCTCTCCTCATTACGAGCTGGTGTCCGCTGTTATCTGAACCCGGCATCTATCTTTTGCGCGAGTACCTTCTCATGCAGCAGTGCTTGAACTTCTTTCCACTCCCGCACGGACACGGGTCGTTTCGTCCCACCGACGAGATCGTTTGAGGTTCCGGCTCCTGCGGGAGCGTCATCTGCGGAATCGAGTACTTCTGCGCCAGAGCCCGCTTGAAATCCTCGCTGAACCCAGCCCATGCCTCCTCGACTCTCTCAAAAAAGCGCTTCAGCGCTCGGCAGAAATAATTCCCTCCGCCTGCATGCTTCATGAACGCCGCGCTCCGGTACTTCGGGCATCCACCCTTGCATATCTGGAACCACCGGCACCCCGCGCATTCCCGCCGAAACGATCTCACATGCCGCCTGAACGCCGTCAGCCTCTCGCCTGCAACCACGTCCTCCAACCTGTCCGTTCGAATATTCCCCAGCCGCCACTCTTCCGTCACGAAAAAGTCACACGCGTACAGCCCGCCGTTCGCCTCCAGCGTCACCACGTTGTAGCAGGTATCCCGAAAGATGCAGTACTCCGGCTGGACCCCGAAAAAGCTTCGAACGATGTTGTCCAGAAGCCGTACGTTGACTGTAAGCGGCCTGTCCCCCAGCCAACACTCGAAAAGCTCAACCAGAAACTCCCCATACTCCTCAGGCGATATAGAGTACGGCGCCAGCCGCCCCTGTCCGTTTGCCTCCGCCACCGGGATCACCTCGATGAAGCTGATCCCCTCTTGGCGAAAGAACTCATACACCTCCGCCGCGTGCCCCACATTGGCATCCGTAACCGCCACGAGCACGTTGAAATTAGCGCGAGCCGCGCGCAGCGTCTCAATGGCTCGCATCACCCGTGCGTGCGTTCCCTCCTTGTCTCGCCTGTACTTGTCGTGAAGCTCCTCCGGGCCGTCAACGCTCACCCCCACGAGAAAATCGTTGCGACTGAAGAACCTCGCCCATTCCTCGTTGATCAGAATCCCGTTCGTCTGAAAAGCGTTGCTCACCGCCGCCGGCGCCTTGTTATACTTCCTCTGCAGCTCCACGGCCTTTTCGTAAAAATCCAGCCCCGCCAGAGTCGGCTCTCCTCCCTGCCATACCATCGTCGGCGCCACCGTGTTCGTCGCGAGGTACTCCTTCGTAAAGCGCTCAAGCTCCTCCAGCCCCAACTGCGATGATTCATTCAAAATCTCCGGCATCGGGCGGTAGTAGCAGTACGCACACTGCAGGTTACACCTGCCGTGCACCGGCTTTATCATCGCGCCCAGGTGCGGATTCAACATCTTCCCTGCTCCCGCCTAAAGCTTCTCCGCCGGCTCCGGGAAATTCCTGCTCACGAACGGATATGTCAAAATGTCCTTCGTCTCAATTATCCACCGGTGGAACAATGCTCTCATCCGCTCGAGCGCTTCCGCGTAATCGGCATCGTAAGCCAGATTCTTCAACTCGTATGGGTCCTTGCGCATGTCGTAAAGCTCGTCCAGATCGTGTGGATTGAACACGTACTTGAACTCCCTCGTCCTGACCATCCGCTGCGTGCAGTATCCCCAAACCTCACCCGCGTACTCGCAGTACGTGCTTCTCGGCCAGTCTTGCGGCGTTGTCCCCCCGCATACCGGCCTCACGCTCCTACCATCGATCCCTTCGGGAACCGGAACGCCAGCCGCCTCAAGGATTGTCGGCATAAGGTCCACAAGCCGAACGAAATCCCCGCTGGCGCTTCCCGCTTCTGTCACTCCCGGCCAGCGGATTAGAAAAGGCACCTTCAGCGGCTCCTCGTACATCGTCCCCCCCTTCTCAAAATGCCGGTGGCTCCCAGTGGCGTCCCCGTGGTCCGTCGAGTAGATCACTATCGTATTCTCCGAGAGCCCCGTTTCCTCCAGCGCATTGAGTACCTTCCCGCACGCTGCGTCAATCGAGCTCACGTCCCCGTAGTAGAGCGCCACAACCCTCTTCCACCAATCCCATCCCTTGTCCTGGAGGTTCCACTCAAGGTGCTTTCTGTAATGCCCCGTCGGCTTCCCCTCGAAAGTCTCAGCAAAATTCGGCCACGGAGGTATATCATCCGGGTTGTACATCGAAGCGAAAGGCTCCGGCACCACATTCGGGAAATGCGGCGCGATAGAATCCACCCGGAGGAAGAACGGCTCGTCACTCCTCGCCGCCCGCTTCAGAAAATCCACGGCTTTCGAGGCCAGCACGTGCGGGTGCGTCTCCTCCACCCGGCCCTTATACACCCCGCCCGCCAGATTCGTCCCGCGCAGGAACTCTATCACCACATCTTTACCTTCAACCCGATTCTCGGGCTTCATCTTATTGAAGAAATCTTGCCTGCACGCTTCGTACTCGTCAAATCCGAACTCCTCCGGCCCCAGCCTCTGGTGCACGTGCCACTTGCCCAAATATCCCATCCGATATCCCGCTTGTGAAAGCAGCTTGCTGAAGGTCGGAATCTCCGGATCCAGCCCTTCCTTCATCGCAGGCGGTATGTGCGTGTTCAGAATGACCTTGTGGTTATGCGGATAAAGCCCCGTGAGGATCGAAGCCCGGGAAGGCGAGCTCACTGGCGTCTGTGTGTACGCCAGATCGAACCTCATCCCCGATGCCGCCAGTCTGTCCAGGTTCGGCGTCCTGCATATAGCGTTGCCGTAGCACGAAAGCGAGTCCTGCCTCTGCTGGTCCGTAAGCAGGAGCAGAAAATTATATTTCGTCATTCTTCACCCAGCCCCTTGTCTCCTTGAGCCGGAGCATCTCCTCTTCGCCCCACCGCGAGTGAGTTCACGCGGCGCTCCGATACGAAGCTCTGCGCCTTCAGCTTCCCCCCGCTTCTCACTTCGGCCTAACCTGAATCACTCCAGCCCGCGCCCGTTCCAGCGTCACCGGCACCCTTATCTTCCCGTCCTCCCGGGGCGACTCCAGCTCTTTGCCTGTGAAGGCATCCGTCAGGACGGCTCCCTCCCCGACCTTCAGCGCGTCCGCGTCTATAACCATATTCCCTGATGCTGTCTCCTTCCCGAAATTCCTGACCGCAAACTGCAGCGTACCCTGCGACCAGTATCCGTATCGCTCAACGCGAATATCCTCGCTGTCCGTCCACGCATGCGTAATCGGCTCCCATCCCGCCGTCCCCAGCGCCCTCACCAAAGGCACGTAGTTCCGGAAGAGCTCCCTGTACGGATCCGGATCGTCCCATATCCCCCCGATGCTCGGATACACCGCGAAGAAAAGGCACCAGTCCATGTACGTGACCAACTGCTCCATCCCGAATTCACTGATCGCCTCCGCGCCATCCAGCTTCAGCAAGAAGCAGAACGGCTTCTGATATATCAGCGCCCGCCTGCAGTACATCCCCTGTTCATTCCTCCAGTCGCGAAGTCTCATAAAGCCTCCGCTGGGCGGACGTCCGCGCTTTGACGGCTCGTAATTCTCATCGTGCCACGTCTCATTCCCCAGGACATCCATAAGCGCGACGTAAAACCCGTATCTGATCGGCGTCCCGTTGGCCATCATCAGCTTTCCTGCTCTGCGCGTTTCCTCACTAACCGCCTTCAGATGCTCGTACCTCGTCATCCCCGTCATTATCGCCGGCCTCCCCGTTCTTCCCGAAAAACCCAGCGGGTAATCCGCGTACGCGAAATGTTCCTTATGGAAGTTCAGCGTATCCGCCAGGTATTCGGATGAATCTATATACTGCCCGTCGTAGCGCCCGTCGTAAAGGCTCAGCATCCTCGCTAGATGCGTCCTGCGCCAGGTCTCCAAACGCGTCTCGTTCCCCCCGGGCAGAACCATCTCCGGGTCGGCCGCTGCGCTGAAAAGGCACCGCCATCCCACTCCAGGCCGCGGGCCAACGGTCAAATATAAATCCCCATCCTCTCGCCGCGAAGCTATCGCCAGCACTTTCAGCGCTGAAAAATGGTTCGGCGATTCAGGATCAGCCGCAAACTCCTCCAGCTTCCCCAACACGTACCTCTTCGACGGCCTCCCGTACCTACTCCGGAACTCTTCACCCGAAAGCTTCGCCCTATCCTCTGGCGCTCG
Source organism: uncultured Planctomycetota bacterium (assembly GCA_964622675.1). Classification (GTDB taxonomy): domain Bacteria; phylum Planctomycetota; class DG-23; order CAZBND01; family CAZBND01; genus CAZUUK01. The sequence goes on from CAZUUK010000009.1 coordinate 53,860, forward strand.
CGTCCCCTCTCGTTGCTCGAAAGGCAGAATTATGCTCGCCCGCCCCGGCTCGTCGTATATGAAAGTGTAGATGCCCATCGCGTTGTCCAGAGGCAGCGCGTTGGTCTTCACCGACGACGCCTCGTGGAACGTGATGCCGAAATCCTCCGGACTATTTATTACCTGCGTCGGCGTCCGCGCCAGCCACAGTCCTTCCTTCGTTACCCTCTTCACGAAGTACTGCGGAAACAGGTCGTAGTATTTCTTCAGCGCCGCTCTGAGCCCCCACTCGCCGCCATATCTGTAAAGGTAAAACGTGAACTGTGCCTTGCCTGGAAACTTCTTCGTCTCCTGGCTCAAACCCGCATCGAACTCGATGAAGAAATCCCCATCGTATCCAACCCTCGCCAGCGTCGGGGGATCCATGGGAACCGCAAACGCCAACCCCTGCCCGCCCTCCTCCGAAATGGCCCCCAGCGGATGCCACCAGGCAGGAAAAATTCCCCTCTCCTCGTTGTCGTAGCGCACGTAACGCCTTCCCGCCTGTATCTTCCTCGATGTTGCCGTGTCATCCCACCACAGCCACCCCTCTGCCTCGACCGGCATCTGAAATCTGAGGGTGACCCCGCGGTCATCCCCCGACGTATCAACCACCTCCAGCGAGAATCTCAGGTAATTCGGCTCCGCCCATACCTGGCAGGCGAGCTCCACCGCCGGCTCCTCGCTTCCTCCGATTATTTCCAGCCCCTCTTCCTCCAGCTCTCTCACCCGGACCGCTATGCGCCCGGACCTCTCCGGATAGCTGCGGTCCTTGATGCTGAAAGTCGGGTAGCTCTCCGTGATCGGCTTGAGTGGAATCGGTTCGCTTACGCTCAAAAGCGACAGAAGCTCCCCCGTCAGCCCTCTGTACCTCAGGTACAGCCCGTCCCGCGTCGCTATCTCCTCTGCATTCGCCGCCCCCCCAACACCGGCCCACACCCCTGCCAGGAAAGCGCACGCTAACACCGCACGTTTCCCCGAATGCTTCCTCACCTCACCTTCTCCTTGTCCGGTACGCCTAACTCCGTCCGCCGCGCCGGGAAGCGGATAAGTAGGCTCATCATAACCCCTTCGCCCGCCACACGCAACGCCTCCAGCTCCGCGCTACGCCCTGACCCAGAGTCCGCTTGTCCCGACTGAGCCCCGCCCCCGGTCACCGGCCACCTTCAACCCAGCCTGAAAACCCCCTCCGCCAGTTTCTCGAAAACCCTCGCCACTGCCGGGTCGTGCCCGGGAATCACCAGCTCCCGCGCCGAAGCCGTCGCTTTCATCTCCCTCAACACCTCCGCGGCCCTTTCCGGCTCCGCGCACAGCCCCGGCGGTATCTCAGCCTCCACGTTCTCATAGAGATAAGCATTGTCGGAGGCAATCACAGCCCGTTCCTTCGCCGTCTCCACAACCACGTATTGCAGCCCCCGAGCGTGCCCCCCCGCAAGTCGAACCCTCAGCCCCGGCGCAATCTCCCCGTCCCCCTCCAGAATTCTCAGTCTCCCCGCGCGCTCTATCTCAGCCAGCGCCTCCACGTCCGCCAGCCTGACCGCCTGATTGTGCGGCTTCTCAGGAGACACCAGCGACTTCGCTCTCTCGAACTCCTCCCGCTGCACGTATACCGTCGCATTCCCGTACCGCCGCACGTCGCCCACGTGATCCCAGTGCATGTGCGTCACGATGATGTCGGTTATGTCCGAAGGTCGCAGCGAAATCTCGCCCAGAAGCTCCGCCGGGTCGCGAAAAGCATCCAAGCCCTGAACCTTCCTCATCCGCTCGTCGCTGCAGCCCGTATCGATCAATGCCCGCCGCTCCTTTGAGACCGCCCCGAAAAACATCCATGCGTTCTCGACCTTCTCCTCGCCCGCTCCCCTGACCAGCGCCCCATGCCTCGTTTTCGAACGGCCCTAGACGAACGCGTAAAGCTCATACACCCGCTTTCCTCCTCTCCCTTCACTAAGGGACCGGCCTCGGACCGTCACTCCGCCTTTTTCTCTCTCTCCGCCCCCGCTTCCATTCCAAACTGCCTCTTCATGAACTTGATCATAAGATCGTCGTAGTAATCCCGACGCTCCTTGATATCTGGCGCAATGTGGCGCTCCACTTCGCACCCCGCCTCTTTCATTTTCTTCTCGAGTAGCAGGCCGTGCATGTACGCGTGGCCCCCGTATCCGCCCGTTGCCTTCGGGTCGTCCAGGCCCGTAAGCCCAGCTGGCCCGTTATAGATCATGAACACCGGAGGATCGTCCCGACTGACGTAACTTATCGGCGACGCTTCTCCAACCAGCTCCTCCACCCACGGAAGCTCATATTCCTCGCGCGTAACGTGAAACATCGCAAACATCGGATTGCGGGGCAGCCTTCCTCCGCGCGTCCCATCCCCGGGCGGCATTTCCATCCGCGTCAGATCCATCGGCCCCCAGCAATCGAAAAAGCACCTCACCCTAGATGAGATCCTTTCCACCGGGTCAGCGCTTCCGGGGTCCGCCAGGTCGTCATGCAGCGCCACCCACGCCGAGAGATGTGCCCCAGCCGACCCGCCTATTAATGCGACCCTCTCGCGGTCAATGTTCCACTCCTTTCCCTTGCTCTTCACGAACTGCACCACCCGCGCCGCATCTCGCACCTGCGCCGGATACCACGCCTTGGGTGTAAGCCTGTAGTTCGCCCTCACAACCGAGATGCCTTCGCCAAGCGCCTTGTCGTGGATCGCGCTGTATCCCGGGCTGTTGGTCTTATCTCCTGCCCACCAGCCGCCCCCATGGAACTCTATCAGAACCGGCGTCGGCGAATCCGACTTCGCCAAGTACGCATCCAAAACCTGCATCTCGTTGTCCGACTTCCCGTACATCACGTCCTTCAGAACCGCAGCCTCATCAGCAAAGGCAATCGCGCAGATCCCCACTAGCATCCCAATCGCCGCGCACACCGCAACTCCGTGCATTTCACAGTCTCCTATTCGTGTTCTCCTCAAATCAGTCTCCCCCCGACGGCCGCAGAAGCTCAACCAGCGGCCCTCCGGGCTCCCAAGGGCCCGGAAGAAGCCGCTGGCTGTCTCTAGGCTTCGCCTATCTCTACGCGGACGCTGCAAATCGCAAAGCCCTCTCCCTCCCTGCTTCACCTCAGCGAGGGGAGGGGAGTCCTCTTAAGCCGCGACCGCACCCTATGTTCATTTCAGAATCATGCGCTCGAAATCGTCCGCCGAATACAGATCAGACGACTTCCCGTTGATCGTCAGCGTCGTCCGCTCAGGACTGTCTTCAGGTCCGTCCGAGTCGAACAGGACGATCTGCAGCAGAAAACTACCTTTCTCTTTCGACGACGGAGCAAACTCATTCAGCATCTTCATCGGAATCGACATCTCGAAATTGTAGCCCCAGTAGCCCGACTTCGTCGCAACCGGCACCTCCGCAAGCTCCGCCTCGTACCACCCCTTCGCGTTGATGTCCGTCTCTCGATCCTCTATCGCTGGCCTTACAAGGATCCGGTTGACCCCTTCTCTCCAGTCGTAGGGGTCGCTGCTGAAGTAGAAAGCTATCGCATCACCCGTTCTGAAGTCGAAAGCATCCCCCTTCGAGAGCTCATCATCCTCGACCTTGGCGATCACGTAAAGCGCCTCGTCCGTATAGGCCATGTGGATCGTTGCGCTCAAGTCCGAAGGGCCCATAAGCCTCGCCGAGCCGGGCAGCACCTGCTCTTCAGAGTCCACGTGAAGAAGCATCTCCTCCGCAGCCCACGCCCAATCGCCCAGCGACCCATCCACCCGCACGTCAGCAGGCGCCTTCCCTATCTCGTATCCCTTCAGAGCCTCCTCCGCTGTCACCTCTTCAACGGCAGCCGGCGCCTCGGGAGCCGCGCGTTCCTCTGGAGCCACTATCTCCGTTTCCTCCTCCGATACTACCATCACGCAGCCCGACAAGAGAAAACTTAACGCCAACGCAACCGAACAAAATCCTAAAAGTCTCTTCACAGCCGCGTTCCTTTCTATCTGTTCTATCTGTAAAAACCTCTCATGACCTCAAACTATCCTCGCAAACGGATCCGCTTCCTCGGTTCGAATCCCCACGGGCGGCATCAGTATCTCGTGGTACACTATTGCAGTTACGATCGGGCTCCGGAATTTGGGAAGCGCCACCTCACGCTCGCGCGCGTAGATGCCCTTAACTGCCGCCGTCGCCTTCATTGTTCCGACGGTAGCGCGGGCCGCGACTGTAGGGCCACGCGTAGGCTCCATCGGCCTCGGCCGAGCCGCCTCCCTTCTGCGGGGCTGCACGCGTTGCACTCTCCTCGCTGGCCGCGCCGTTTCCCGCCTCACGGGAACCACTTCCGGCCTCACCTCCGTCACCCGCGGCGGCTCCTCCTCAGGCTCCACCAAAATCGGTTCCTGCGGTCCCGCGACCCCTCGCCGTGCCGCTTCTCTCCAAAGCTCCTCCGCCTCCTCCCGCTTCGCTTCCCGTTCCCCTTCCTCCCGCGCCACCCTGTCCAGTTGCTTCTTCAGGCTGAACGCAATCACTATCGCAAATATGATCAGCGCGATAAGTTGACCCATGGCTTATTTACTTCTCCTTCCCTTCCTGAGGCGGCTTCGCCGACTTCGAAATCGAATCCCTCATCCCCGTGTCGGCCTGGATGTTCCTCAGCTTGTAGTAATCTATAACGCCGAGGTTCCCCTCGCGGAACGCCTGGGATATGGCCTTCGGGATTTCCGCTTCCGCCAGCACCACCTTCGCCCGATTCTCCATCACCAGCGCGGACATCTCCTGCTCTCTCGCAACGGCCAGCGCGCGGCGCTCTTCCGCCTTCGCCTGCGCTATCCGCTTGTCCGCCTCAGCCTGATCCGTCTGCAGTCTTGCGCCTATGTTGTCGCCGATGTCCACGTCGGCAATGTCAATCGAAAGGATCTCAAATGCCGTCCCCGCGTCCAGACCCTTCCCCAGAACCACCTGTGAAATTCGATCCGGATTCTCCAGCACCTGCTTGTGCGTCTCCGACGAGCCGATCGTCGTCACAATCCCTTCCCCGACGCGTGCTATGATGGTCTCCTCCGTCGCTCCACCGACCAACCGCTCAAGGTTGGCCCGGACCGTAACCCGCGCCTTCGCCTTCACCTGAATCCCGTCCATCGCAACCGCGTCCACGGTGTCCTTTCCCTTTCGCGGATCCGGACAATCAATCACCCTCGGATTGACGCTCGTCTGCACCGCCTGCAGCACGTCTCTTCCCGCCAGATCGATGGCCGCCGCCCTGGAGAAATCCAGCGCTATCCCCGCCTTGCTCGCCGCTATCAGCGACCTGATCACGTTCGGCACATTCCCTCTGGCCATGTAGTGCGCTTCCAGCGGGTCCGCCTTCATCTCCAGTCCCGCCTTCGTCGCCATGATCATGCTGTTCACGATCACTGACGGACTGACCCTTCTCAGGCTCATTCCGATGAGCCTCATGAACGATATGTGAACCCCGGACGCCAGCGCCTGGATCCATATCCATCCGTACCTCAGCATGATCAGCAGGAACACAAAAAAGGCAAGCGCGATTACTATCACTATCAGTGCCAAAATGCCCGTCATCCCGACCTCCTTTCAAGCATTATTCCTCGCTTCGATTACGCCCAGACCGGCCTCACGACGACGCGGTTACCCTCCACCGTAACCACCTTCACCCGCGTCCCCTTCACCACCATCTCCCCATCCGTCACTACGTCCACCCGCTTCCCCTCGATCTCCGCCGCCCCTGCCGGACGAAGGTTCGTGATCGCCACCCCCTCCTTCCCCACAAGCTCCGCCAACCCCGTCGCCGCCGACAAGGCCTCCTTGAGCGTTCCACTCACGGAGAATTTTTTCGACAAAACCTTGTACCACAAAACCGCAAAGACCGGCACCATCGGTATGCCTACGAGCAGCAGAGCCACCCCCAACGTGTTGCTCTGTCGAAATCCCAACACTATTGAACCAGCGACCGCCAGGAACCCCAGAATCCCCATCACTACACCCGGAAGTAGAATCTCAGCGAATATGAGCACCAGCCCCACCGCAAACATGATAATCGCAAGCAGAATCTCCATGGCTAGGCCTTCCTCACCATTACTCGGTTTCCTCTGGCCGCAACCACAATCACCCGCTCCCCTTTGTCAATGAACTCGCCGTCCGCAACCACATCCAGAAACCGCTCACCTATCTTCGCCTTTCCTGCGGGCCTCAGCTTGGTCAGACTCACCCCTTCCGCCCCTTCCAATCCTTCCTCCTCCAGCCTCCCCACCACATAGCCTTCGGAAACTTTCTCCGCCGCTCTGATCATAAGCTTGCCAGGAAGTCCGGCCTTTGGCAAGTACCTGGCTATAATTGCCCCGACCACCACCACGCTCCCTATCGCCGCGCTGAACTGCCATGCCCATGTCGTAAGCCTCTTGAAATCAGGCAGCTCCCGCGGCACCAAGAACGGAAGCGACGTAAGATATACCCCAATAAGGATGCACAGGATCCCCAGTATCCCCACGATCCCGAAACCCGGTATCAAGAACAACTCCACCGCCAGCAACGCAAACCCTACCACGAAGAACAAAAGCTCCACAGCCTCCGCCAGCCCCACCACGTATTTGCCGAACAGGAAAATGACGATGCACGTTATCCCTAGGATCCCCGGCGCTCCAAAGCCCGGCGTCTTGATCTCGATGTATATCCCCAGCAGCCCCAGACCCAGGAAGATGAAACCGTATGTTTGCAGCAGCCCCCCTAGCTCCTCCGACCATGTCGGCCCCACTTTCACGATCTTCGCCTGCTCCAGGCCATAGAACCGAAGCAGCTCCGCGCGATCCTTCACCACCGCGTCGGCAAACCCCAGCTCCTTGGCCTCCTTGCTCGTCATCGTCAGAAGCTGCCCCTCCGGTAAGATTATCTCCTTCCTGACTACCTGAGCTCTCTCCTCCTCCGAGAGACCCTCGAATTCGTCGGCGTTCATGTACTTCTCCGTACCGTCCGCCATCGTCACTCGCAGTACCTCAAGCCCCGCCGTCACCATTGCTTCAGACAGCCTCTCCGGGTAGCCGTTTCGCTGCGCGTTCGTGCGAAAGATCGCCCGAAGATCCGTCTCCATCTTCTCCGCAAGCTCCCCCAGGCCCTTCGGCTCGCCCCACGGGAGCGCAAGAAGGGGCTGCACGTCCCCTATGCGCGTTCCTTCCCTCATCACAAGACGGTTACAGGAAAGGGCAATCATCGCGCCAGCCGACAGCGCCTCCTCGGTTACGTACGCGATCGTCTCCATGTCAGTAGCGTCAATGAGAAGGTGATGTATGGTTTTCCCGGAATCGACGAAACCTCCCGGCGTGTCCAGCTGCAGAATGACGTGCGTCGCCCCCGTCTCCCTGGCCTTGCCCAAGCCCCGCTCGATGAACTTCACCAGCCCGTAGTCAACCATCCCCTCAACAGGAATCACCGCCACGACAGCGCCCTCACCGGCCGCGGGCGGCGCCTCCTGCGATACCCCCAAGGTGATGAGCAAAACCGAACATGAAAGACAGATAAGAACTGTCCCTACAACGCGCTGCATCTAACCCTCCGCTGGCTGGCACGTCCTCCCTCGCGCGTCTCCCCGCGAACCTTTCCCGCCTTCCCCCATGTACCTGTTGTGGAGGATACGGGATTCGAACCCGTGACCTCGACGCTGCCAGCGTCGCGCTCTCCCAGCTGAGCTAATCCCCCGCTATTTCAGTGAAATTCTAGCATTCCGCCCGCCTACTGTCAACAACACCGCCTCCCTGACAGTCCTACACACCAAAGTCCGCAGCCCAAACAGTTTGGCCACCGTTGCCTCCGCCGCTGCCACCTGCTATATTAGCCCTGGCGCACGGAGGCTCCCATTGGCTTACTCGCAGGCGGAAAAATGTAGCTTCGTCGGCCTTGCCACAAACGCCGTCCTAGCCGTCTTCAAACTCGTTGCCGGCCTCCTCGCCGGCAGCACAGCCATGCTCGCGGATGCGGGTCACACCGTCACCGATTTGTTCGCAACGTGGGTCGCACTCGTAGGCATAAGATTTGGTCAAAGACCGCCCGACCGCGACCACCCTCTAGGACACGGCAATGCTGAAGCTATGGCTGCCCTCGCCGTCTCCGCAGTCATATTCCTCACGGGCATCGGTTTCGCGGGCATGGCCATCGTCGTCCTGGTCAAGCAGGTCTACGCCAGGCCCCAGGGCCTCGCCCTCTGGGCCGCCATTGCTTCCATTGCCATCAAAGAGGCTTTATATCAGTACACTATTCGCGTAGCAAGAAAGACAAACAGCCCCGCGCTGGTCGCCGCCGCCAAAGATCATCGCTGCGATGCGCTTTCCTCCGTCGTCGCCCTCGTCGGCATCGCCGCTGGCCGCTATGGATGGCACGTCCTCGACCCCGCTGCAGCAGTTATAATCGGCACCCTCATCATTCACATGGGCTACAACATGCTCCTAAAGAGCGCCAACATCCTCATGGCTGCCTCCCCAGGCCCCGAAATTGAACTCAAAATCCTCAAACGTCTCTACTCCGCAGAGGGTGTCAAAGGGATTCACGACCTCAAAGTACAGCAGCTCGGCTCCTACTACTCCGTCCTCCTCGACATTACCGTGGATAAGAACATCACCGTCGAGCAGGGCCACTCCATCGCGGACAATGCCAAAAAAGAGATCCTCGAAGCCGATCCCAACATAAGGGAAGTCGCCGTCCACGTGGACCCCGAACTGCCGCCCGAACCCTCCTCCTAGCTTGCCTCCGGTCTTCCCTTCCGGCCAGCGAATTCTTCCCCCAGCACCTTCGCCATCGTCACTATCTCCTCCGGCGAAAGGCTCTCTCCTCTCCCCTCAGGATCAATGCCTGCCTTCGCCAGAAGCGCTGCCGCCTCACTCACCTTCTTCGCACCCACCAGCCTACGGAGCGCGTTCCGCAGAGACTTTCTCCGCAGACCGAACACGGCGCTAAGCACCTCGACGAGTCTCTCCACGTTCCCAACCTTTTGCTTCGCGCCCGGCTTCACCAGAAACTTCACAATCGCAGATCCCACCTTCGGCCTCGGCCAGAAAGCCCCCGCCGAAATCGCCCGCACCAACTTCACCTCCGACAGAACCTGCGCCAGAACACTCACAGTCCCGTAACTCTTCGTTCCCGGCTTCGCTGTTACCCGTTCCGCCACCTCACGCTGCAGCGTAAGTACCATAAGCTCGACGGGCAGCTCACTCAAAAGCAGACAGCACATCAGCGGAGAGCTTATGCAGTAAGGCAGGTTTGAAACCACCTTCAAACGCATCCCATTGCCCTCCCGCAGCAGCCTCTCCACTTCTTTCACAATCCTCGCGTTCAGCCTGTGCTTTCCCTCCAGGATGTCGCAGTCAAATATCTGCGCGTTACTCGCGCCCGCAAGTCGGCTCCGCGCAATCTCCGCAAGCCTGCGGTCTATCTCCACCCCGCGCACAACCCCCGCCCTCTCAGCGAGTATCTGCGTCAGCCTTCCCGTCGCCGATCCCACTTCCAGAACAAGATCTTTTGATCCCAGTTCCGCGCTGTCGGCGATCAGCCGCATCAGGTTCGGATCCATGAGGAAGTTCTGCCCCAGCCGCTTCGACGGCCTCACCCCCGCCGATTCCAAAAGCGCCTTCAGCTCACTTACACCGCGTACCATAGCTTGTCCGGCTCTTTCTTCATTCGTTCCAGCGCCCTGTCGAAAAAAACCTTCAGCTCTTCCGGCGAATGGAGAATGAAACCATATTCCCTGTCCGCCGCAACCCTCTCCTCGCGCAGCCCTTCCCGCAGTTTCTCCAGCCGTCTCTCTTCCTCGCGGAAATCTCTCTCTACTAAATCCATCATCCGCCCGTTAAGACTTCTGAAAGTCACAAACCGCTCCCGGGCCGCCTCGCGGCTTTCCGGAAGCCTCTCGATCAAACTCCGCTTCTTCTCTGCAAGCGCCCTGAACCCCGGCACCTTCGCCTTTTCACCAGCGTGTCTCTGCGGATTGTAGCGGAAATCCCGCAGAAGACACCGCTGCGCCACCACCGCCTCCTCATCCACACCCGTCCGCCGAATCGGAAGCAGTACCGTCGCCGAAACCATCCAGTAAACCGGCGCCTTCAAACCGAAAAAGCTCTCCAGAAACCTATCGGTGATCTCGTCATATATGCCCCCGCCGATCCCGTGAATGAATCCCCTGCAGCAAAAGGCCCGCAGAAACGCCGTCATACTCAGCGCCCGCGGCCTCAGCTTCCACCCCGCTTCGCAAAGCCCTCTAATCGCTTCCCCCGCCTCACCGCAATTTCCCTCCTCCCATCCGCAAGCCGCCTCCTCCGAAACCGATCCCGCGTAACAAAATCTCCTTCCCTCCCGCCGCAGAAACAGTCTCTCCCGCGGCTTTCCCTCTCGCCATATCCAGAACGGAGCCTCAACCCTTTCACCGTCAGCCGCCAGATCCGGCAGCGGCCGGTTCGGATTTCGTATCCTGTTCCTCCTCCGGTATTCGGCGAGCGCCGAGTTATAGCAGCGCGCGAAGCTCCTCGGCGCCGAAAGCACGTGCGAAGCGAATCTCCGAAAGCTCTCCCCCTCCGAAAAATCCGAAACTCTCACTTCCAGATTCCCGAACCCCAGCTTCCTCTCCAACCTGCAGCGAAGCCCGGCCACAAACTCTGTCAGACTTTCACCCTGCTCCGCCTCGCCTATCATCAGATCGAGCATCGCAGCCAGAGTTTCCTCAAAGGGACCTCCCTTCAACGCCTCCCCAAGCTCATTGACAAAATCCCGCAGCCGGAGCTCCCGCCCCCTTACCTCCTCGTACGCCAGCCCCGTCTCGAATCTCCCGAATCTCACGCTCCGCGTCGTCGCCCGCCTCTCGCTCAGCACCGGCACCTTTATCGAAGCCTGCTTCGCCGCGTCGTTATCAACGATTACATTTACGCCTGCAAACCCAAGCTCTCTTCCCAGCGCGTTCGCCAGGTAGTTCTTTATCCAGACCCCCGGATGAAAGAGCTCCGGCTGGTGGCCGGTCATGATTACCGGTGCTTCGCCGCCCGAGTCAGCTTCAAGGCCGAGCGACTCGGTGAACCGTACGGCCCGCGTTCGAATCTCCGCCGTAGCCTGCTGCCGCAGCTCCTCCCATGAACCCCCGCATCTCGCACATCTGCCCTC
>CAZUUK010000010.1:0-59147 GCA_964622675.1 uncultured Planctomycetota bacterium
AAGGATATTCCTTCAGCCGCCGCGGCGGTCACCAGGAAGACCACCGCCAGAGATATAACCACTAACTTAAAAACCGTCGCGCAAATCCGCGCAGGACCGCAGACGTGTCCTTTTACGCCACAGTTGCACTTTGACACCAGGCTTCTCCTTGCCAGGTTCCTCTAACAACCCTCCCCGCGCTCGTGTGCCAGTTCTCGTCAAGGCCTCGGCAAGCGATAATAGACCCATAGATTGCCCTGAATGCCTGCCGCTTCCTCGACTCGTCTCCTGGCCCCACGCGCCGAAATGAAGCAAGAGGTCCCTGCAAGGGAAGCGTCGAACTTTACCACAGCAATCTCACAATTGCAAGAGAATTCCGAGCAAATCAAAATATACTTCCCATCCCGACCAGGCTGAGACCCGCCTGACTCGTCGGTAGCGGATGAAATATGGTTTGGTTCCGCCCCTCCAGGACTATGACTCCTTTTACTCAGGAAAGTTAGCCAATTTTCTCGAGAGAGCTGAAAAGTATCGTGGTGCTTCCGCTACCAAGTGTTGCTGCGATCAGCCTGTGCGTCCTGACCATAACGGCGTGGGCCGGGAGTTCGGGATGGTGAACTGGGATGAGCTAATAATGCACCTAAGCCGCTTCAGACAAGGGAGTTAGGACACATCTAATAACAATCGACGGCGGAAGCATCAATATTCACGGCGGCACCAGATGTCCCTGCGCTGGTCCTGGTCATTGTCGATTGCGGACGGTGCCGAGATAGGCTATGCTCGTGCCGCGCAGCCGGGCAGCAAGAGTTAATGCCCGGAGCAAGACAACGGAGGAGGTTTGTCGTGTGAAGTACTATTATCCAGAGAACATAGTCCGCTATAAAAAGCTGAAGGCTGAAGGGGAGAAGGCGGGGAACGAGACGCACGGCGCGGTCGGCTTTGAGAATTTTTGCTCCCGAGACTTCCTGGAAGAAGCTCTGCCGAGGTTGCGTTTTTCGACGCGCCGCCCGACGGCGCTTGAATACGGCTGCGGAACGGGGCCCGGGGCTTGCTTTATGGCTGCGAGAGGGTTCCAGGTCGACGCAATAGACATAATCCCCGCGGCCATTGAGATGGCGAGAGGGGAAGCCGGGAAGCGCGGTCTGGATGTGCACTACGAAGTGATGGATATTTGCGAGCTGCCGCATGAGGGCAGGAAGTACGACATGATTGTGGACAGCTACTGCCTCCAGCACATTGTTACGGACGCCGATCGCGAGAGCGTGTTCGCGGCCGTCCGTGCACGCCTGAAGCCCGAAGGGTACTATCTAGTCAGCACTGCCGTGTTCGATGAAAGCAGGCTAAGAAAGGAACGCGTTGAGGATCGTGAGACGGGGGTTACTTACAACAAATACGGCGCAGACGGTCTCATTGACACAACGACAGGGGTCGTGCTTCAAAGACTGGACGGCGAGCCGGGGGATTACAAGGATGCGGTTAGGATCGGGAAAGCCTGGTACCTGCCGAACAGGAGGCACGTGAAAGCGCCGAGGCTCAGGGCAGAGCTTGAGGAGGCGCGCTTCAGCGTTCTCTACCAAGGCGGCGAATACGGGGAGAATGTGATCTGCGTTCTGAAGGGCTCCGGGGCCTGCCTGGCGAGCTGACGTAACTTCGGCAGCGCGCTGTTGGCGTCCTTTTAAGGCGAGGGGAAGGAGGGGAGCTTTCGCCCGACCGCACGAGAGCGGCCAGCAAACGTAGCCTCAGCGTCTCTCCAGGTACATCGTGAGGCCGTGGCCGTATCCCCTGCCCTTCTCCCAATGGATGTAGTGAAGTTGGAAGCCCCGGTCTCAGAAATATGGTCCCGCCGAATAGGCACCCGCTTCGATAGTTCGGGTCCAAACGCGGGTCAGTGCTTCTGCGTCAGTCTGTCGAACCTCTCTGCTCCACAATTGCATAGACTGACTGTCGGTTGGAGAATGCTGCGGAACGCCGCTTAACGTTTTCCATGAGGGGTGCGCTTATTGCGGGTCCGCTCCGCGCAGTTGCTTGAAAGCTGTCTTTTCAACTCATCCCAAATCGGCAGGTCGTTGGTTAGCACACTCTTGTAGAGCGGCTGTGATTTCCTCTTGTACTTCTGGGTCGACTTGGCCGGTGAGCGCTCGAGCTAAGGCTTCTCGGGCTTTGCTCCCTCCGATTCTCCCCAGCGCCCAGGCGGCATACGAACGAACCTTCGACTCGGGATCGCCAAGCGCACCTACAAGCGCAGGAACCGCGGAGGAGTCACGCACGTTTCCGAGCGCCAGTGCGGCGTTCCGGCGAAGGGTGGACACACCGATAACCTCAGGAACGAGACGCGGAAATCTCGCCTCAAGCTCCTTCTCGTCCTCCAGAAGCAAGGGAACCAGCTCCGCGGTAGGCGCTATTTTGGTTACCTCGATCGGGTAGCGGGCTCGCGGCTCGAGACCTTCGTTCTTCGGACAGACCAACTGGCACACTTCACAGCCGCAGAGCCGGTCTCCCGCCTTGTGTCTGACCTCACGCGGGATGGGCACTCCTCCCGTGTCCAGCCAATTGGCTATGCATAGCGACGACTCGATATGAAAGGGCTCGGCTATGGCGCCGGTCGGGCAAGCATCCACGCAGGCCGTGCAATCACCGCAGTCGGAGCGCTTGTAGGGATGATTGCGCGTCTCAAGCGGCGCATTGGTGACGACGCAGCCGAGCTGAATCCACGAACCGTAACTCTCGCAATGGACGATGCTGTTCTTCCCATAGAGACCCAGGCCCGCTTTCACAGCCAGCGGTTTGAGGGCTATCTTGTCCTGCAGCTTCCTCCTCACCGCATCATATCCCTTCCGGCTCAAGTAGCCGGCGACCACCGCCGAGCAGTACTCGTCCATATCGAAGAAGGCTCCCAACCCGGGTATGAGTCTGCCGCGCGGTGCTGCGGAACTGGACCGTTCAGCCAGATTAACATCCAACTGGTAGTAACCGAAGACGACCACGCAAGTGGCATCTTCCAGGTATTCTCTCGAATTCATGATCGGCCCGCCCCATCCGTCGACCTCCAAGGGTTCGGCGGAGGTTACGCCGATCAGATCGATTCCCCGCTCGGCAGCGTGCTTCTTGAGTTCGGCAGTCAACGACACTATTGTGTCCCTTTCCAGCGCCGCTCGTCATCCTCGGGGTATGGGAAGCGAGCGGCATGCCGCGTCGGCGTGCAGGCGCCGGCTAGGTCTTTGCCTCCATGGCGATTCACGATCGCTCAGCACAAGCTTTCTTTGCCACACCCGGTATGATCTACTCTACCTCTCTTCCCGCGCCAGTATCGTCTGCTTGCGCTGATTCCCCTACGTCCTTCTCTGGTTCCGTCTGGTGCATCTCCACCCTTTGGTTCCTGAGTTGCTCGGCCAGCCTCTTCTGGAACTCTTCCTCCGGCAGCCACTCCGTCCGCCCATGCAGGAAGAGCACGTTGCGTCCCTGTCCGTGGACCCCCACGGCCTTGTCGAAAGCCCAAATCACGTCAGACCTTCGCTCTTCGAGACTTGACAGGTCTCCTGTGTCTGTCGAGGGCCTCAGCTCCGACAAGAAGAAACTTGATAGGCCTCCTGTGTCTGTCGAGACCCTCAGCCCCGACACGAATTCATAGCTGACGTTCTCCGCCTTGAGGGTCTCAGCCCCCGGGGGCGGATAAGCATCCCTGGCCAAGGGCCAGACAAATGCCCCCGGCCCAACCGGTTCGAAGTAAGGCATCTCTTCCTCCAACAACTCCACCAGCCAACTAAGGACAGGCTCCGGCAAGTCCTCGCCGCCTGCCCTGGCCCACTGCTGCCTGAACTGCTCCAGCCAGGCCCGTTGGACCTCCTCTAAGTCAAGCCCGATCAGTGCCGTTGCCACCTCTTCCGGTTTCCCCTGCGGCAAGCGTCCCCCGTGGAGAATCGCGTAACCCTTCGCCGCCCACCAGATCTTCCTGAGAATGCGCTGGCAAAACTGGTTTTCAAGGTGCTCCAATCCCCTCACCAGCCCCTCCCTGTTCGCGCGCAATTCCTCAAATTTCTCCTCCCTCACCCACTCAGCCTCCTCGAAGTTGAGTGCTTCAAACTCCGGCGAAGTGAACGTTCTCGGGAACGTGATCACATTGCGCCCAGGAACACCCTCCTCGAGATGAGGAGCCCTGTCGTACGCCAAAGCCACACGTGGAAAAACGTTGAGCGACCTCCCCGCAAATGGCCCTCCTTCGAGCAGCGCCCGTAGTATGTCTATATCAATAGTGTAAGAGCAGGTCTCCTCCGACAACCTCCGGGTCCGCCGCCATGCCTTCAGCGCCGCCTCGTCCGCAGGGCAAACGAATACTGGCAACCGGGAAGCGGGGCTCCTCTCTTTCAGATATCCTGCCTTGATCAACTCCCTCACTATTTCCGCACTTGTGCTTCCTGATGGATACGCTCGGCGCGACAGCTGACACCGCCAGAGCGCACATCCGATCGCTTCAAGGTTACGGGCGCACGCCGCCCGCGGCTCCTGTCGCCCAAGTGACAACAGCACCCCTAAGGCAAATGCGCTCGCAACAGCCGTTGCCGCCGCGAACAGAAGCCGCCGCCATTTGCTTTTCGCCTTTCCCTCACGTCTAACCACAACCATTCCCCTTTCATTGAACTAATACCTAGCCGTCCCTCGCCACTCAGTGCCCCCCAGATTAGCTCCGCGAACACCCTGGCCGTATTATATAGATGTCACTTAGCCCCAAAACAGCGAGACGAGAAGCGGCAAGCCAGCACACGGAAAACTAGTCAGCGAACTGAAAAACGCTGGTAGTACTCGCCACCTCTGGGTCTTTTCCCTGTGGGGAAAAGTCTGACGTGCGGTGGGGGCGCCTGCCGCCGACAATCACCGCTCCTATCCCTCCCGCCTCCTGCTGACCTATCACATGGCGCTCCCCAGAACGGCGCCGCTTATCTGATCCGAATCGGGGACTAATGTTCCCCCATACATGCAGTTTTATTTGCTTAACGCGCAGGGCGGACTTGTTCCACGTGGAACATTTGGAGGATCCCGCTAGCCCCATTCGCCGCCGCTAGCACCGTACACGCCCCAACAACTCCAAGCACCGCCACCAACACAGCTACACCCGGCACCCCCCGAAGCTTAGATGACCTAACCCAGGCAGGGCTCGGCGGAATTCCCGACCTCACTTTTCGTGAGTGTGCAGGTTGGAACGGTAGAGTTCGGCGCATTGGTCGCAGCATTGGAGGGAGAAGGGAACCTCGAGGCCGTGCGATTCCATGAGTTCGCGGTTTGAAAGCACCTCCTCCACAGGGCCGTCGCCTACGACCTTGCCCGAATCTATGACGACCACGCGGTGGCAGGTCTTGCGGATAAGCTCGAGGTCGTGAGCGGCGATGATCCGGGCGACGTTTATGCGGTCGAGGAGTCCTATGAGCTCGCGTTTTCCAAGCGGGTCGAGGTCGGAGGCTGGTTCGTCGAGAAGAAGGACGTGGGGTTCCATGGCGAGTATGCCCGCGAGGGCAGTGCGGCGCTTCTGGCCGGCGGAGAGCCTATAGGGGGGTCGGGTGTGGAGCTCGGGGGACATTCCGACTTCGCCGAGGGCCGCTTCGGCGCGGGCGACGGCCTCCTGCTTGGAACGCCCGAGGTTCCTGGGGCCGAAGGCGGCGTCCTCGATGACCGTCGGGTTGAATAGCTGGTCGTCGGATGACTGGAAGACCATGCCGAGGAGCTGGCGGAGCTTGGGAAGCTGCTTTTTGTCGTCGGGGGAGAGCCCTGCGACCTTGATGCTTCCCGTGTAGCCCTGAAGGACGCCGCTGAGGCAAAGGAAGAGGGTTGATTTGCCGGCGCCGTTGGGGCCTATAAGTCCGAGGCGCTCGCCTGGAGCGAGGGTGAGGGAGACGGCGGATAGGGCTTGTGTTCCGCCCTGGTAGGAGAAGGAGAGGTTTTCGACGACGATCAGGCGTTTGTCTTCCATACGGCGAAATCCAATATGAGGATGACTACAGCTATTATCCCGGTGATGGTTGAAAGCGCAACGTCGTGTTTGGTGAAGCGCCAGCGGCGGACGGGAAAGAGCCTTCCCTGGAAGCCGCGGCACTGCATGGCCTGCCAGACGCGATTTGCGCGGAGATAGCTTCTTACGAGGACGGAGCCGGCCACGTTTGCGGCGGTATGATAGGAGTGGGAGTTTGGTCTCATGCGGAAGGCGCGGCAGGCGGCGGCGGTGGTGGTTGCGTCTTTTTCGTCCAGAAGGATCGGAAGGTACCGGAGGGTGATGAGCGCCAACTGGACTAGGCCGCGCGGGATGCGAAGCTTTTCAGCGGCCCAGAGGGTGTCGGTGAGGTGGGCGGAGTTTACGAGGACAAGGGAGAGGGCGACGATGGTGAGGGCTTTGAGGTAAATGAGGAGAGCGGCGTGCAAGCCGGCGGAGTGGATGGAGAGGGGGCCGAGAGTTGCGAGGACGGGGCCGCTTCCCAGAAGGGGAAGAATTATCAGGAAGAGAAGTAGAAAGGCTTGGAGTTCGAGGAATCGGCGGAGCAAGAAAGCGAGGGGAAGCCTCGACGCGAGGAGAATCGCTACGGCGACGGCCATTCCGAGAAGCGCTCCCCTGACTGTGAAGAGTGCAGCCATAACGGCGATGAGGGCGCCGAGGGCTATGAGCTTGGAGCGCGGCTCCCACCTGTGAAGGAGTGAGTCACGGTCGGCGTAACGGTCTATCTCATGATGATGTATCGCCACGGTTTCGCTTCTCCGATTTCGAGAGAGCATGTTCGAGCTGCCGGATGCGCTTGTTAAGACGTGCGAGGATGGCTAGTGAAGTGAGGGAAATTATGAGGACGAGGCCCAGTATTGCACGGTCCAGGGTGGTATCGTCCTCTTCGTGGAAGCGTTCAGCTGAAGGGAAAGGTGTAGGGGTGAGATGTCCTTCGGGAGAGGCTGGCTCAGTTGTCTCCCCTCCCCCGTCGAGGCGGAGTTTTGCGAACTGGGTTTGGGAGATTTGGAATTTTTTCACGTGGCCCTCGGCCAGGTTGACGACGAAGCTGAAACGCTGTTCTGATTTGGGGTTGAAGAGAAAGACGCCGTTTTGCAGGTTGCCTTG
Organism: uncultured Planctomycetota bacterium; assembly: GCA_964622675.1. GTDB lineage: Bacteria > Planctomycetota > DG-23 > CAZBND01 > CAZBND01 > CAZUUK01. The sequence continues at coordinate 7,064 of CAZUUK010000010.1, forward strand.
GGCAACTTCTGCCCCGTCTTCGCCTATGACGGTTACGGTACCTTTCTTGGGAGTGCCGCCGGGGGAAAGCCAGGCCTCAACCTGTATAGTTTTTCCGTCCTTGCTAACGTAGGCGTCCGCACCTACCCTGTGGGCAAAGGCGCTGGGGCAGATAAGCGCCAGGGCGAGAAGTGAGATGACGGTCGGAAGAGGTCTCAAGGCTCAACCCTCCCTCTGGGATAGACGGAGCTGGAGCACGTCCGGTGCCACGATTTTTACATATCGTACCACGAAAGCGACGATGATTCCTTCCACAAGCATTATGGGCACGTGGGAGAGGAAGGCGAAGTAAGCGATCTCTCTGAATGCCTCCCTTTGCATGTGACGGGCGAGGGGGGCGAAGGCGAGGATGCAGAAAAGGATCAGGGCGGCGCCAAATACGGCGAGAGCGCCGGCGCTGAAGCCCCAGCGGAAGACGGCACCGCCGCGGGCGAGTCGTTCGAGGGTGAGAAGCAGGGCCGCTATGAGAACGCCTATGGCGGCGGCTATGGGAAACGAAAGTGAGCCAGCAAGAAGGCCGCTTTCCGCGAGAGCGGCTGAGAGCATCTTGGGTGTGGCAAAGCTGAGCACGAGGACGGTGACGATGAAGGGTACCCAGCCGGGAGAGGCTGCTTTGAGACCGCGGCGCATGATTGTTCCGGCTGCGAATCCGGGAACGGCCATCATAACGGCGTTCACGCCGACGACGGTCAGGCCGCCGTGGCCGAGGAGGGCTGCCTGGAGGAAAAGGGCGACGGTTATTGCAGGGAAACACCTAGCGCCCAGCGCGATGCCGAGGAGGGAGTTCAAGGTTAGATGAACACTGGTAGGGGGAAGCTTTATGTGAATGAGACTTGCGGCGAAGAAGCCGGCGGTGAGGATGCCGACGCGGGGGTAGTCGCTGTCACGGATCTCCCGCAATCCCCATGCGCCGAGGGCGCCGGCGGCGGCAAAGCCGCCTGCAAGGACCGCTGGATGAAGGACGCCGTCGGATATGTGCATGAAGCTCCCGTGTTCGGCTTAGAGACCGGCGCGGCCGAGTCTGCTTGGGCTTACTGGCGGCCTGCTACGGGGTTAGTACCGTGAGCGGGGCTACGTTGATCCAGAGGGTGGCGCGCTCGACCAGATCGCCGGTGTGCCCCTGGTGAGTCACCTCTTCGCGGGATTCGCGGACGGCGGTGATGGCGAACCATCCTTCCTCGTGAAGGCCGAAGGTGACGATGCCATCGGGGTCGGTTTTTGCCTCGAAGGTTATGAATTCCTCTCCAGGGATAGCGTCCTCCTTCGGCGGCTTCGGTTGGAGTTTTTCGAATTCCACCTCGCACCCGGCAAGAGGCGTGCCATTATACAAGACGAGAGCCTGAATCACACCGCCGGCCTGCAGACCGTAAGGGCGGGTGAGAGGAACCAGCTCAAGCTTATGGCCGATCTTGCGATCCCAGCCGCCTTTTTCCTGAACGTGGAGGATGCTTTTGGAATAATCCTGGAGGAAGATTTCTTCCTCTTCGTCCCAGATGAGGGCGGCTTTCATGGCGATGAGGTAATCGCCGCGCTCGGCGAGCTCGAGGTCGAAGTTGTACGCCAGATACTCCTTGCCGTCCAGTGCCCGGACCTTTGTGGGCTTGAGGGCGGGAAGGAGGTCGGTTTTCTTACCGTCCGGGCTGAGGGCGAAGAGTTCATCGGGCTTGGTGGCGTCAAACCAGATGTGCTCGTAGCCGTGCCCCCAGATGAAGCGGAAGGAGACAGTGTCCCCTTTCGAAGCCGACCAGGTGCTGTAGTCGGCAGGCAACATGATGTTGTAGTGGGCGGGGGCCTCGAGAGCGGCCGCGAAGAGAAGACCCGCCGATACCAGGCAAATGAACATCTTTCTCATCTCGTCTCTCCTTTCGACAAAAAGATCAAAACCACGTGCGATGCCCTGGCATGTGAATATCAGGCGTGACTAGAACGTGATCGCCAGTTGGGTCGTGACTACGTCGGCTTTGTCGTCGTTTTCGTACTCATCATGCAAGTACTCGAGCGCTAGAGTGGCTGCAAGACGGCCTGCTTCGTAGAGGAGATAGGAGCCGCACAGGCCGTAGCGGCTTTCGGGCTGCCAGTCGAAGAGGTCGTCGGCGGTCTCGTACTTGGCCGCCACAAGGAGCTTGTCATAGGCTTGATATGAGACCTCGAAGTTCCAAGCGCTGGGCTTTGCCTTCTGGCCGCCTGCGAAGGCAAGTTCGCCGGCTTCGAAGTCTTCAGTTGCGGCGACGTGCTCGACCATGAAGCCGAAGCGGTCGTAGGCGAGGCCGGCCCAGAGGTTTACCCCTGGGACGTGGTCTTCGACTTCGCCCGCGCCGATTTCATCGGTCAGCCCGTCGGAATCCGCGATGCTGGTCGCGTATGCCGCGCCGCCGGAAACCGTTACGGAATCCACCTCATGTGCGAAGGAGGCGGCGAGAACGATGTTCTCGATGTTGTCGTCATCGTCGCCGGCCTCGTCAATGTCGCCGTTGAACAGAGAGACGCTCACATCAACAGGACCGAGGAGGGCGCCCAGACGTGCGGCGCTCTCGCGCATCTCTCCGATCTCCAAAACTATGGGGTCGGTGATGAAGCTGGATTCGAAGTTACCAAAAGGCGGATACATCCTCCCCACCTCGAAGTAGACGGGATGCACCTCCTCGTTGGCGAGACGGATTATGCCGACGTCGATCTCACCAGGCTCGGTATCGTCCTCTTCGAAGAGCCACACCAGCTCGGCGGTGATCCAGTCGGTGATCGTGGCTGTCAAACCGATCTCCACGGCAGCGAGCGTGATATCGGACTGGCTCGAGCTGGAGTCGTCCTGGGGGTCGAGGTTTGCGAAGCTTGCCTCGACCTCGAGCAGCGCGGAGATCTCCACGTTCTCCATCCAATCCGCGGCTAATTCTTCCACGTCGGCCGCCCGCACGTGAGAGACTCCCGCCAGCAGGGCCGCAACGGCCAGACACAGCAGCGTACATCCGCGCAGACGTTCCACAATCGACTCCTTTCTCATCAGGTTCCCCTCTGCGACAGGGGAAAATCCAGCACTGATCTGTAGCACGAATTTGATTATCGTGCTACCAACGCCACGTGTCAAGAGCGAGGCAGTGTTTTTCTGAACGGAGAGCAGTTCGGGCTTTGAAACGCAGAGGACCAGGAAGACCGGGGCGGGAGGGGGTGAGCTTCTTCGGCGAGATCCGGCGCGGGTGTTCTGCGGATCGATCCGGAGGCCGTAGCCATGCGCTGGGCGGTCAAGCAATTGGGTTTACGCTGCGGTCGCCCGCCGGTCTGACTCCGCAGAAGCGCGGGGATAAGCCGTGGCGGGCCTGGGGGGAGTTTGCTAGAATTGGATGTTGGAAATGCACTATTTGAGCGGGGAGCACATTCTTACTTTTCTTTTGCAGCTTCTCGTGATCGTCGCGCTGGCGCGGGGGGCGGGGGAGCTGATGCGGAGGTTCGGTTATCCGAGCCTTGTGGGGGAGATAGTGGCGGGGCTGGTGCTGGGGCCGACGGTTCTCGGGAGAGCGTGGCCGGCGCTTTTTACGGCGTTGTTTCCCGCGAACGAGCTGCAGCAGAGCATGCTCGGTACGGCGGCGTTCCTGGGGCTGGTGCTGCTTCTGCTTTCGACGGGGTTGGAGGTTGACGTTTCGGCGGCTTGGCGGCAGAGGACGGTTGCGCTGAGAGTTGGAATTATCGGGGTGTTCGTTCCGCTGGTGATAGGGTTCTTCGTCGCGCTGGCGCTTCCGGGGGAATACCTTGTTTCGGCGGACAAGCGGATCCTCTTTTCGCTTTTTCTGGGGACGGCGGTCTCGATAAGCGCGATGGCAGTGATCGCGAGCACGCTGCGCGATCTCGACCTGGTCCGGACGGACCTTGGGCTGCTTTTGTTCTCCGCGTTCGCCGTGAACGATCTTCTGGGGTGGATGCTTTTTGCCATGGTGCTGGGTTTTGCGACGCGGGGGGGGCCGGGACCCGGCGGCATCATAATGGCCGTTATGCTGGTGGTAGTGTTCGCGGGGGTTTGTCTTACTGTCGGGCGGCGGATGGTGGGAGAGGCGATCAAACGTTTGAAGCGAATGCCGGTGGCGCAGCCGGGTGCGATACTGAGTTTCGTGTGCGTGGTGGGGTTTTTCTGCGCGGCGGTGATGCAGAGGCTGGGCGTTGAGGCGGTGGTGGGCTTCTTTATCGCGGGGCTGATGGCGGGGGAATCGCGCGACCTTTCGGAGCGGGACCGGCAGATAATCATCCAAATGGCACACGCGGTTTTCGTGCCCCTGTTTTTTGCGTCCATAGGTTTGAGGATAGATTTCGTGAGGAACTTCAGCCCGCTGCTGGTGCTGATAGTGACGGCGACGGCGGTCGGCGGGAAATTCCTGGGTGCGTGGCTGGCGACACTGAAGAGCGACCTTTCGGCTGATGACCGGCTGTCGGTGGGAATAGCGTTCACGCCGGGGGGAGCGATGGAGATCGTGGTTGGGGCGGTGGCGTTCGAGCACGAGCTGATCACGGTGCAGGTGCTGGTGGCGATCATAGTAGCGGCTTTGGTGTCTTCCATCGCGGTGGGCCCGATGCTGGCGTGGTCGCTGAGGCGAAGAAGGAAGGTATCGGTTCTGGATTTTCTTGTTCCAGACGCGGTGCTGCCGAACTTGAGGTCGGGGATGCGACTGGAAGTGGTCAGAGAGTTATGCGAGGCGGCAGCGGAAGGGATGCACGCGCTGGATGGCGAGACGCTCTTCGAAGCGGTGAGGAAGAGAGAGGAACTGGGGACGACGGGGATAGAGAAGGGGGTGGCGGTTCCGCACGCAAGGGTGCGTTTGCTGGCGAGGAGCGCGATAGCGTTCGGGCGCTCGGTGAAGGGGGTGGATTGGGACTGCTGCGACGGGCTGCCGGCGCACTTCATTTTCCTGCTGGTTACGCCAGAGCGTGAAGAGGGGGTGCAGGTGCAGCTTCTGGCGACGCTGGCGCGGGGTTTGAGTCCGGCTTTGGTGCGCGAGCGGCTGCTTGCGGCCGAGACTAAGGAGGATGTGCTGAAGTTGCTCCGCGATGCTCTCCTTGCGCCCGACCTGGATCATATGCCGCCGCTGAGCTGCCCTGTGTGAGAGCTGCTTCTCGGCTGCGGGATGCAGGTGAATTGCTTGGATGGCCGATCGTGATCTGGTAGAATCCTTCGGCGGCCAGCAGGCAGATAAGGAAGGAGACATGGAAGTGGAATTGCCCGTTGTGGAAAGACCGAAAGCGGTAACGGTTTTCGGCGTCCTCAACATCATCCTCGGCTCGATGTGGTTTCTGGGGCAATTGTGCGGCGGGGCATTAATGAGGGCCTCGCAGCTCCGGGGCGAGATCGATCTGCCGGAAGAGATGCTTAGCCCGGCGCAAGGGGCCTGGTGGGCAGTTACGTCTTTGGTGGCGGCGGTTGTCGGGCTGGCGTTCATCATAGGCGGCATCGGATTGCTGGCAAGCCGGCCGTGGGCTCGAAAGACGTGCATCGGATCGGCGATCGTGAAGCTGGCGATGTTCGTTATCAACCAAGCCGTCGGGGTGGCAATGGGTGTGCATATGCTCTCCGGGGATTTGGCTTCGAGGATGCGGGGCATGGACTTGCCAGATCTGCCAGCGGGTGTGCTGCTGACGGTAGGGCTAACTGCTGGCTGCGTGCTGTGCTTCGGCCTTGTGCTTAACGTGGGATACCCGGTGGTTTTACTTGTTTTCATGTACTTGGGCTCCGTGAAGGCGTACTTTCAGAGCCTCGTCGCCCGAAGCGAAACGGCGATGGGACCTGGGACGGGTGAGGAAGAGGAAAAGGGGTCTATGACGTGAGTCTTTCGGGATTGGGCAAGATGAACGTTTTCATGGGGGCTGTGGGGGCGCTGGGATGCCTGATGGGGCTCATTGCACTTGCGGGAGCAGCGTCGGGGGAGGCCGAGGAGGGGACGTGGGTGGAGGTTGCGCGGTCTGCGAGTTTCAGGACGTACGTGGAGATGTATGTTGTCGCTGCGAGCCTGTGCTCGATTGGGTTCATCGTCGGTGGGCTCGGTCTTACGAGGGAGGCGAGATGGGGGCGGGCCGTGTCGGGGATAGCGGCTGTTCTATTACTGGCGCTCCTCGTAGGCGGGAATATAGCGGGAAGGACGCTAAGTGGAGGAGTGGTGGCTGGGGGCATGGAACCGGGGAGGAGGGGAATGGCATCTAACATTTCAAGCATCGCGCTTCAGCTTGTCCTGGCCGCGTACGGGATATTCATGCTGGTAAGGTTATCGCAAAGGGAGGCGCGAGCGAAGTGAGGAAGAGACCGTAGGCGGATGCGTTTTCCGAAGTCGTCTGTCGGCGAGAAGATTGGTCAAGTATTCGTGCTGCTGGGCTGCTCGGCGGCGATAGCGGTTTCGGTGTACCTTATCCCGGATGCGCGCGGACACGGCACGCACGAGGAGCTGGGATTTCCGCCGTGTGCGATGGCAGAATTATGGGGGGTCCCCTGCCCTACGTGCGGGGTGACGACGAGTTTTGCGCATATGGCGAGGCTGGAGGTGGGGCGGGCGGCGCTGGTGCAGCCGGTGGGGGTGATCGGCTTCGCGCTCGCTGCGGGGGGTGTGGCAGTAATGGCGGTGTCGTTGTCGCTTGGTTTTTCCTGGGCACCCGTTCTTCGGAGGGTGAATTGGACGATTCTGGGATGGATAACGGCGGGAGTGGTTTTCGCGAGCTGGGTTTTCGAGATAGTGCGGTGGAGGCTTTTTAGCTAGCGTTTTGAGAGACGCTCGGGATTGAAAAAAGATGTGCGGAATCTGCGGGGTAGTAAGCCAGAGTGAGCCGGTCTCGCCTGAACTGATCGAGGGGATGATTTCGGTGCTGAGGCACCGGGGGCCGGATGACCGGGGTAGGTACGAGAGTCCAGGGAAAGGAGCGCCGTACGCAGCGCTGGGGCATTCGCGGCTCAGCATCATTGACCTGGAGACGGGTCACCAGCCCATGCCGAACGAGGACGGGTCGGTGTGGGTAGTGTTCAACGGTGAGATCTACAATTTTCAGGAGCTGAGGCACGATCTCACAAAGCGGGGACACGTTTTCCGGACGAAGAGCGATACGGAGGTGCTGGTTCACCTTTACGAGGAGGAAGGCGAGGAGTGCGTGAGGGAGCTGAGGGGGATGTTTGCGTTTGCGATATGGGACGAACGGGAGAGGAAACTTATGCTGGCACGAGACAGGCTTGGGCAAAAGCCACTCTACTATGCGTCTTCGGCTGATCGATTCGTGTTCGCCTCGGAGATAAAGGCGATAGTGCAGGATGGGAAGGTGCCGAGGAGGTTGAATCCCGAAGGGCTCCATCATTTCCTCACCTATCAGTACGTTCCGCATCCGCACACGATGTTCGAAGGGATCAGCAAGCTGCCGCCGGGGCATTTGCTGGTGCTGCGGGACGGGAAGGCGACGATTCGGCGGTACTGGGAGCTCCCGCAACCGAGGCCGGTGAAAGGACCCTTCAGGGATTGGTGCGAGGAGCTGCGGGAGATTCTGGAGGAGTGCGTGAGGCTCCGGTTGGTGAGCGACGTTCCGGTGGGTGCGTTCTTGAGCGGGGGGATAGATTCATCAATCACGGTGGGACTGATGAGTCGGCTGGTGGAAACACCGGTGAGGACGTTCGCGATTGGATTCGACGATCCGAGCTACGACGAGACGGATTACGCCGCGCGGGTGGCAAAGGGGTTCGGGACGGAGCACCGCGTATTCCAGGTGAGGCCTGATGCGGCCGAGGTACTTCCCAAACTTGTGTGGCACTACGATGAGCCATTCGGGGATTCCTCGGCAATTCCGACGTATTACGTTTCTCTTCATACGTCCAGGCACGTGAAAGTGGGACTGACCGGCGACGCGGGGGATGAGTGCTTTCTCGGCTACCCCAGGTACGTGGCGGCGAAGATAGCCTCGTTAGTCGATGCCGTGCCGTGGGCAAGGAAGTTCCTTTTCTCCGAATGGTTGTGGACGCGCTTTCCGGCACCTGCGCGGCTCAAGAGCAAGCGGAACCGGATGAAGAAGCTGGCGCTTGGGGTTTCAAAGGAGCCAATTGATAGATACCTTTCATGGATATCCGCTTTCGACGAGAAGGAGAAGAGGGCGGTTTACACGAACGGGCTGGCGGGGGAGCTTTCGGGGGTGGATTCGACCGATTTTCTGCGCTCTCTTTATGCGCGCTTTGAGGGCGACTTCGTGCAGCGAACGGCGATGGTGGATCTTTCAAGCTACCTACCGTGCGATCTGCTGACGAAGGTGGATTTGGCGTCAATGGCGAACTCGCTGGAGACGCGGTCGCCGTTTCTGGATCATAAGCTGGTGGAGTTTGCGGCGACCATTCCGACAGGTTACAAGCTGAGACGGTTCCGGACGAAGCACGTGCTCAGAGAGGCGTTTAAGGATATTCTGCCTGGGGAAGTGATTACGCGGGGGAAGATGGGCTTCGGGGTGCCGATAGCGAGATGGTTCAGGGAGGAGCTTCGCGATCTCGCAAGCGACGTTTTGCTTTCGCGGCAGGCGGTCGAGCGAGGGTACTTCCGAAAAGAAGCTGTCAGCGGGCTAATTGCCAGGCACGTCGGCGGAGTGGAGGATAACGCTTACAAGCTTTGGTGCCTTCTTTTGTTCGAGCTGTGGCACAGGAAGTTTATTGACCCTGCCGAGGCGCCGAAGTCGGAGTGAGCGGCGGGCAAGCTGGTTCAACCGGGACTGCGCAGGGCTTTTGCCGAGGGCTTTCTGCGGATGAGGATCCACGCCGAGAAGAAGATGAAAAGAAGCCAGGCTATTCCGCTGGCGAGCGCGGCGGGAAGAAGCCAAGCGGGTTTGTAGATGAAGATAACCTCGCCTTGGCCCGGGGGGAGCCTGACGGCGCGAAAGGCGTAGTTGGCCCTGAGGACTTCAGTTCCTTCTCCGTTTACGTAGGCGCGCCAGCCAGGGTAGTAGGCATCGCTTAGGAAGATGAAGCCCTCCCGATCAGCGCTGTAGCGGAAGCTGACGGTGTTGGCTGTATGTCTAACGGCGTTGACGGAGGCGGAGGGGAGGGATTCGGGAGCGTCGAGCGGCTCCGGGTGCTTGCCGTCGGCAAGCAATATCACTTCGCGCTCAGGGTCAAATTCCGGCGAGAGGAGGGTATCCAGTGCCTGCTCCGGCGGCTCGACATACCAGGCGGATCGGACGAAGAAGGCCCTGGGAAGGAAATCGGGGACGGGCAGCAGAGAGGGAGCGAGGTCAGGGCGGGTCATGTCCGGAAGCATCAGGTGGGCGGCATTTACCATGCGGAGGAGTTTGAACCTGGTCTCATCGGGCAGGTCGCGGCGGTTAAGTGCTTCGGAGAATTTCATGGTCACGGTTGTTGCCAGAGAGTCCCAACCATAGGTTCGGGAGAGGGAGTGGAGGAGGCCGGTTTCGGCGGGGATGAGCTCGGCGTGCGTGAGGAAATCTTCGGGCTTCCGGCTGCCGTAGAGGAGGTCGTTGAGGAAGGTGAGGACCGGGAGGCGGGCGAGGCGGGCGCCCTCGCTTTCCTGCGGGAGTGGGGAGAGTATGGCGGGCTGTCGCGCGTAAGTATTTTCCTGGGAGAAGAAGAGTTGTCCTCTGGCGAAAAGCCAAAGATCGAGCGCGGACAGCGCGAGGACGAGGGCGATGCGTGAGCCCTTGCGCGCAGGGAGACGGGCGGCGATTAAGAGAATCGCACAAGAGGCAAGCGACAAGAGGAGGAATTTGGCGGCTTGCAGCCACGGCGGGAAATTCATCGGGCTTATGGCGGGGTTTCGGAAGGCCAAGACGCCGTTGCCGTAGCGCTGTCTGATGGAATCTATGATCCCGGGACGGATGACGAGGACGATTCCAGCCAGGAGGAAGATGCCTACGGCGATCAGCAGACGGCGATTCCTTGCCCCGCGAGGGGATTGGATGAGCTCGTCAAGGCCGAGGCCGGCTAGGGTGCACGCGCCGAGGAAGGCGAGGAACATCGTGAGGCTCGGCCAATTCAGCAGACCCCCGAGAGGTTTGATTGTGCGGCAGAGAAATTCGTAGACGGGGGTGTGCTTCCCCAGGGCCAAGGGTATCGCCAAGACAATAACGCCGACCGAGAAGATGAGTGACGCACGCTTTTCGCGGCGCGTGCTGGAAGATGCAAACGAGCCAAAGGCGAAGAACGCGAGGATGAGCGGAAGTACGCCGAGGTAGAAGCACTTCTGCCAGTCGGGGAAGCCGAAGAGATAAGGGATGAGGAAATTCCCCAACTCGGCTGGATGAAGGGAGAAGTACGCGGCGCTCGTCTGGTAGGTGGGGGTGGCTCTGGTCGAAAGCGAGGCGAGCTCCGCGGTGGGGACTATCTGAATCAGGGAAAGGACAACGGCCAGGGCGCAGGCTCCGGCCAGTGCAGCGGCGGAGATGAGAGCGCTGGAACGGGGGATCCTCCGAGAGATAACGTTCGCGGCAATAAGCCACCAGGCTGCAAGGAGGGTGAACGCAGCGATGGTCGGGTAACCGGCGAAGATCTGCATGGAAAGGACCACGGGCCCGGCTATGAGGAGCCAGCGCGGCTTTCCGTTGAGGGAGCGCTGTGTTAACGCGAGGAGAAAGGGGGCCCAAGTGGCGGTTCCGAGAAGGCTGGCGAACTCCCACATTTTCACCGTCCAGCCGCCGAAGGCGAATGTGAGACCAGAAAGCGCCGCCCCTCCCCTCCCCAACCCCAGCTCTCTTGAGAACCAGTACATGCCGGCTGCACCAATCATGAGCTGGACGAAGACGTAAAGGGTTATGCCGCGGGAGAAAGGGATGAGACCGTGGATGTAAGAGAGGGGGTAGAAGATGTTGGTTTGAGGGTTCGCAAGGAAGGGCTGGCCGAAGAGTGAATAGGGATTCCAGAGAGGAAACTGGCCGGCGGCGATGGTGCGAATCTTGTAGTCGCTCCAGGGATGGAAGAGGCCCTGAAGGTCGCGAATGAGGAGGAATTTTCCGCCGAACAACCCATGCCAGGTGTAGAGGAGCGCCAAGCAGATGAAGAATAAGAAGGGCCAGTTCCTTCTCAGAGATTGAGAGCGTTGCAGAGCGGGTTCCCCCTTCCGGACTTGGATGCGAGGGTATTCTAGCGAAAAGGAACGGAGCGCGGAAGGGGGGAAGAGGTGTGTCAAGGGGGCGGCGGTGACCGCTGTGGCTGATTGTGATAGTATATGGTTTTGGCGCCAACAGAATGGAGGATGACGGTGGATTTTGTTGAGCTGATGAAGCGGCTGGGTGATCTTAACTGGCGTGGCGATGTGAGTCACACGGCGTGCAAGATGGTCTCCACGTGGGATAAGACGGGAGGCAACTCCGACGGAGGGGACTTCTATCGAATCGAAGGCGATAGGGGAATAATTGCTGACCTTAAGGGGCCCGGGGCGGTGGTGAGATTCTACGTTGCGAGGGCGTCGGGGTTGCTGAGGTTTTTCTTCGATGGCGAAGAGAAGCCTCGGGTTGAGATCGACTCGGCTGCGTTCTTCTCCGGGAAGGCTCACCCATTTCCGGAGCCGCTGGTGGGAATGCGAGGGCGTGGGTTTTATTGCTACGTGCCGATGCCGTACAAGAAGTCGCTGAGGATAGAGACGCTGCCGAGCAAGGGGGAGAACTGGTCAATTTACTGCCAGGTGACATATCTGGAATTTGCGAGTGGGACCGGGGTGGAGACGTTCGCGCCGGAGCTGACGGAGGCGCAAGAGGCCGCTCTGCAGAAGGCGATCTCGAAGTGGACTGCCGTGGGGACTGACCCCTCGGCGCCGTCTGAAGAAGAGGTTGTAAGGGGAAGCGGCCGGGTTCCGGCCGGCGGCTCGCTTGAGCTGGCGGCGATAGATGGGCCGGGGATGATCCACCGGGTGCGAATAAAGCTGAAGAGGCATGGTGAGGACGTTCTGCGAGAAGCGCTGATAAGGGGATGCTGGGACGGGTACGTGCGTCCGTCAATTGACGCACCCATCGGTGATTTCTTCGGCAACGGTTTGTTCGTCGAGAACTACAAGTCGCTGCTCATGGGCCTGACGGACGAGGGGTTTTACTGCTATTACCGGATGCCGTTCGCGCACTCGGGGCATTTGGAGATCGTGAATGAAGGCGGGGAGGACATTGAAGAATGCGCTTACGAGGTCGCTTACACGAAGCTCGATTCGTTCCCCGAGAACTACGGGTACTTCCACGCGAAGTGGCGGCGCGAGGATACGGCGGCTGTGGATCTGTGGGGGAGCAATCTGGACGGGCGTTACAATTATACGATCCTGGATACGCGCGGCCGGGGGCGCTACGTGGGCTGCTCTTTGAACGTAGTGAACCGATACCCGCGATGGTGGGGGGAAGGTGATCAGATGATCTTCGTTGATGACGACACGTGGCCGCCATCGCACCACGGGACGGGAACGGAGGAGTTCTTCAACGATGCATGGGGTTTCCACCGTGGGCACTGCGCGGTTTCAGGGGCGATGAACGTGGGGCCTGAGGAGACGGGCTCCGGGCATCGGTGCTTCGGGCCGAATCCGGTTTACGTGCACAACGTAGCTGACTCGATACCGTTCTCGAAACGGATTCGGGTGACGCTGGAGCACGGGACGGAGAACGATTTCTTCAATGAATACGCGAGCACGGCATACTGGTACCAGAAGCTGCCGTCGCGGGACTTCTTTGTGATGAGGCCTGTCGAGGAAAGGATCGCGCATGGCACGGGGCGGTGGCTGGAACGGTATCCCGCGGTCAGGAAGGCGTACGTTAAGCGGCTTATGAGGTACATAGTGCACGCGCGCAGGCAAATCGAGCGTCACGGGATCACGGCGGAGAACGTTGATGACCGGCGACGCGGGCTGATTTTGTGGCATTACAATCTGCGGATGTGCGGGGCAAAGGTAAGGGAGATTGCGCACATAAGGTTCAATCTGATCGCGCTGGGAGAAGAGCCGGTGGAGGCGCAGCTTAAGGGTCTTTCCGAGGTTTATGAGGAGCTTTGCGAGTTCACCGATCGGTTCGTCAGGGAAAGAGAGGAACAAGAGTAACGCGCTGAGGTGCGTGGGAGAGGCGGGGCGTTGAGAGCTGTATCTTCGCAATGGGTGATGAAGAGGGAACGGCAGAGGGTGCTGCGGCTCAGGGGTTGCCGTTTTCGTATATCATTCCGAGCGCGTAGAGGTTGCCGGAGGAGTTTATCATGACGGCAGGGGTGCCGGAAGAGGTTTTGACGACCAATTCACAGGCCGCGGTCGGTGCGACGCTCGAGAGGTTGCTGGAAGCGGTTCCCTTTAAGTAGAGGTTGCCGGAAGCGCCGTCGGCGCGGGCGACGACCGCCCCACCGGTGTCCCTGATGACGAGCTCTGTTTCGGAAGTGCGGGCCAGCTGGCCGGTTGTGGCTGACTGATAGAGTCTCCCTTTGAGGATAACATCGCCGTCGGAATCGAATCTCAAGACAGGAGAGCCGCCGCGGCCCTTGGCGCGGAACTTTCGCGGCCCCTGCGTGAGGGCGTTGTGAGTATGCACTTGCATTTCGGATTCATTCATCGTGACAAGCTGGCCGTTCAGTCCGCCGACTGCGTTGATCTGGTCCTTTGCGTTAGTGAGGAAGGTCCTTAGGTCGCCAGCGACGTCAGGGTTGTGATAGGAATTGGAGTCGATGGGATAGAGGATGTGCTTTGCGCTCCAGTAGTCGAGGGCGACGGGATCCACCGAGGCCATGAGGATGTTCTTCCTGGTGGTGTTCTCCGGCGGGTAGCCGGCCCAACTGGTCTGCGTTACCCAGATGCAGTCGAGGATATTGAGGACCGGAGGGCGGAGGAGGAACATAATGCCGCAATGCTGACCTGCCCAGCCGTAGTGCCTTGGGCCGAATCCGCCATCTTCCATTGAGAGGACGCCAAACATGTGCTTGAGGACGGCAGTGGTGCCCGTTCCGTAATGATCCTTTAGCACAGGCACGTTTATTATCTTGAGATTCTGGTCGTGGGTGCTGCCGTTCCATATTCCCTCTTTCCACTCGATGCGGCGTCCGCCGGCGGTCCAGAAGCAGGGATAGGAGACGACGCCGTCGATCCTGTAGCCGGTGTTGGAATGATCGTCGGCGGCTATGATGGCGGCTCTATAGGGGTCCATAAGATGCTTGGTTACGCGGGAGTCGGCAAACATGGTGTCCACGACGTAGCTGAATGACTGGAGTTCGTTTTCGGCGTTAGCGTGGACGTCGTAGTCAGGATAGCCGCTGCCACCCCTTCCCATGGCGTCGCAGTCGAGGCTTCCGTAGCCCTGGCCGTTTTCGAAGACGACGACCTCGCCGGTGAAGCCGTCAGGGTGGAGGAGGATGTTCTTAATGATGCCTTTGACGACATCGGAGTTAGTTGCGCCGCAGTACTTCCACTGGGCGTTAACCTTTACCACGACGACATCATCCGATGCGATGAGGCCGGCGGGGCCGCTGGTGGTTGTGACGGTGCTGCTTTTGAAGAATTTGAGACCGTTGCGGCCCACGTGTTTGAGGAGGATCTTCACTCCCTCGTGATAGACTCCGGGCCCAGCGGTGGGGATTTGACCGACGAAATAGAGGGTGGAGTCTGCGCCCTGAGCGCTTGCGGTTGCGGGGGAGCCAAATCGCCGGGAGGCATTCCAGGCAGCGACGGCAGCGCCACTGGAAGCGACGCGCCGCAAGAAGCCGCGCCTGGAGATATGCTTGCCCATGTTCTCCCTCCCCCGCGAGCAGAGAAGACAAACGCGACGAGAGTCTACCCGTAAGTATTATAGCGCGCTCGAATGGCGAAGTCAAAAGAGGAGGCGCGAGGAGGCTCTCCCGGCCTGCCACAGTGGCAGTCTTGGACAATAATGTAACTTTCAGGGCAACAAGGAGGGTTTCCTCGCAATGCTTCCAGACGCCGCCACCTGAGTTAAGTATATGCGGGATGGGCAGTTACGACGCGTATTCTAGCCTCGTGCAATTAGGCACTGAATTTGCTTAGTAACGTCATCGGCAATGGTGAAGTGAAGAATCCTGAAGAACCGGCCTTGTGGGCCAGGGGCTGAGAAGTGGCGAAGCAAGACAAGAAAAAGGCGGAAAGAGAGCTGCTGAGAAGGCGAGACGAACTCAGAAGGAAGCTGCAGACTCTGGAGATGCTCCAGCGGGGGCCGTTCAGGGGCACGCTTGCGGAAGCGGGGGACAAGGCTACGCACGATCTGGAAGGAGAGAGTATCGTGCTTGTGGCTGAAAGGCAAGCGGAGGAGCTGCAGAGGATAGAGCAGGCGTTGGAGGACTTGAGGGACGGGCGATACGGGATATGCGAGAGCTGCGGAAAGCCGATTGGCCAGCGGCGATTGGACGCAATGCCTTCTACGAGACTGTGCGTGAAGTGCAAGCGCATGGAAGAGGCGTTTGAGACCGTGAGCAACGAGAGGCCATACTTACAGCGGTGGGAAGAAGCCGACGAATTGCTGTCGGAGCTGGATGACGGTGATTCATCGCGATGAGGGGCCGGGCGGGGCACGTTGGGAGGGAAATGCGTGCGACGATTCTGAGCGGGTTGACAGGGTTAGTCCCCGAAGGACGTGCCGACGGAACGCGCGGTGCTGATCAGGGATGAGTCCGGCGATACCAAGCGCAGTTTCTCGACGGCTTTCTCAATCTCGACGTCGACAATCTCCTGTCCACGGAGAGCGACCATTTTGCCGAAGTCGCTCCGGGCGATGAGCCGGAGGGCGCTGCTGCCGAATCTGGTTGCGAGGATTCTATCGAAGGCGGTGGGCGAGCCGCCGCGCTGAAGATGGCCGAGAACGGTGACTCTTGTTTCGATGCCCGTTGCCTCCTCTATTTCGTTGGCGACCGTGTTGCCGATTCCACCCAGCCGAAGCTGGTCCGGGCTGTCTTTAATGACCCTCTTGACGACCATATCGCCGCCTTCCGGCTTAGCGCCTTCAGCGACGACAACGATGCTGAAACGCCTGCCGGATTTTTCTCTCTCCCACAGCTTCTTACACAGTTTTTCAAGCCTGTATGGGATCTCGGGTATCAGTATGACGTCGCCGCCGCCTGCAATGCCGGCACTCAGGGCGAGCCACCCTGCATATCTCCCCATGACCTCGAGGACCATGACTCTGTGATGAGATTGGGCGGTCGTGTGAAGACGGTCCACTGCGTCAGTGGCGACTGATACAGCGGAGTCGAAGCCGAAGGTGAGATCGGTTTCCGAGAGGTCGTTGTCTATAGTCTTCGGGACGCCGACCACGTTTAGGCCTTTATCCTTGAGATCTTTTGCGATACCCATGGTGCCATCTCCACCGATGCAGACGAGGGCCTGTATTCCCAGCGCCTCCATGTTGGCCATGCCATCGTCGGATCTGTCCTCAAAGACGGTTTCTTGGGCAGCCTTTCTTGGATACCTGAAAGGATTGTGCCTGTTGGAGGTGCCTAGTATCGTTCCGCCCCGGGTAAGTATGCCGGAGACGTCGCGGTAGCTGAGTTTGCGGAAGCGATTTTCGATGAAGCCCTGGAAGCCGTCTTCGATGCCCAAGACCTCCATGCAGTACTCTCCGATGGCTGTTTTGACGACGGCGCGGATGACGGCGTTCAGGCCGGGGCAATCGCCGCCGGCTGTGACCACACCAATCCGCTTAGGCAGGTTTGAATCCATTTTGATCCCTCCGAGGAAGAGACAGACGGCTGGGCACGCGGTTGGAGCTGCATGGTGGCCGTTGACTCAAGAAGGCCACCGCCACCGCATGATCAACGCAGCGATAAGGGTTGCGACGGCGCTCGAGATGAGGCAAGCGGTAATCGGGAAGCAGAAGACGAAGCTTCCGCGCCTTATGGTAATATCGCCCGGCAAGTTGAAAGGCGAAGGGAGAACACTTGCCGGGAGGAGGAACGCTCTCAACGCGATGAGGGCGAATCCGACTAGTACAAACAGCCCTTTCATTGACGATGCCTCATTGGTTTAGGAGAGAAGTTAGCACGCTTTCGGCGCGGCGTCAACCGGAGGCAGGGTCTGGGTTGACAAAGGTTTTCGAGTTGAAGGCAACGTGCGTAAAGCGCCGTAGCCAGGCACATGCCTGGCTACGACTGTGAAAAGCTGCGTGCTGCAACGGGCTGCTACTTCCTCCGCTTCTTGGCCTTCTTCTTGGCCTTCTTCTTCTTCTTGGCCTTCTTCTTCGCCTTCTTCTTCGCCTTCTTCTTCGCCACTAAACCTCACCCCCTTTCAGGAATCCTCCTGCGGCCAGTGATGTACTCCCACATCTTGGGCTCAGGCGCTTTCCTACTACCACATGAGGAGTCCCTTGTCAAGAGAAAAATTTCCTTTTCATTGATTTCGTCCCCTTGTCGCTCGATGGCTGCGATGGTCAAGCGGGCCTCTGGACTCGCAGTTCTTTGAATGCGCTAAGGGTCATTGCGATCACCAATGTTACCAATGTAAGCACAGCTATGGTGAGTGCAGCAGGGAGAAGGTCTGCTGGTCTGGCGGCCCCCGTTAGCGAAGGATCAGGTGAAGAAACCAAGCGATAGGCGATGGAGCGAACGTAATACGTGAGGGTGAGCCGGTTTGCTGCGCTGATTTCCGATCCGAGGACCATTTCACAGGCGAGGAATATGAATCCAATCAGCATGGGACGCCTGAAAGCGACAGCGAGGAGGCCAAAGATGCTACCGTATGAAAGGATCGCGAAAGCGGCCGCCAGGATGTGAGCGCCGAGTTCTTTTAGTCTGAACTGAGCAGTTGTACGCAAGTCCAGGATGAGGTGGAAGGCGAGCATGGATATTGCGGCGATGAGGAGGAGAAGAGCGGCGTTGGCGCGATATTGCGCGAGAAACAACGTGGGACGCGGCAAAGCACGAGTGAATATGTACGGGGCAGTTCCGCGTTCAACGTCCTCGGCGATGATCGTGCTGAAGAGGAAGAGGGCGGCGAAAGGGGTAAAAGCCCCCAGCAGGAGGTAAGACATTGCCGCCTTGTAGATATCGTGTGCATCGCTAACGACAGCAGCGTTCCTGGCTATGGATGCGATCAGAATTCCGATAGCCGGAGTCAGTCCCAAACATATGATCGCAATTCCTCTCTTGCCAAGAGCCGTGGTGCGGAACGTGTGCCACGTCATGGCCAGAAACGCGCGGAAGATTTTGCGATTGAGCCATCGCATGTTAGCCGCTCCCCTCGCCTACCAGATACTTGAACACGGCCTCGAGGTCATCGTCCTCGGAGAAGAACCTGTTGACCGTTACGCCAGTTTTCAACGCCAGTTTTGGGAACGATTCGTAGAATTCCGATGGGCGAGCGGTGAGGGCGGTTATCGAATTCGCCGAGGGCATCTCCAGGCCAACAACGTGAGGAAGTTCGACGAGAATTTTCGCGAGGTCTCTCGGGCGGTCGCACTCTATCCGCACGCGGTGCGGGTGGGCATCAATAAGTTCGCGGATGCTGTGGACGTCCCCGGAGGCGACCATCTTGCCGCGATTCAGAAGGACTATTCCCGGGGTTATAGCTTCCACTTCGTGGAGGACATGGCTGGAGACTATGATGGTCTTGCCGCGTTCTCCCAGTTGGATCAGGAGTTGAGCGACTTTGTACCTTCCGACGGGGTCCATGCCAGAAAGGGGCTCATCGAGTAGAAAGAGGTCAGGGTCATGTGCGATGGCCTGTGCGAGCTTAACTCTCTGCCTCATGCCGCGAGAATATGTGCCGACGCGACGGTGCATTACGCTGGCGAGTCCGACGGTTTCGAGGGAGGCTGCGGCGAGTTGGCGTGACTCTTTTCGCCGAAAGCCGTGGAGGGAAACCATGAGGGTTGTGAATTTGAGGCCGGTCATCCAGTCGTAGAGGGCGAGTCCTTCGGGGACGAGCCCGATGTGCTCAGCGGGGCGCTCGCCTCGCTGAGCGACGGCGGGAAGCACCTTCACGGTTCCCAGGCTGGGCTTGAGGAGGCCGGCGAGGATGTTGAGAAGGGTGGTCTTGCCGGCTCCGTTAGGTCCGACGAGGCCCGTAACACCCGGGTAGAAGCGAACGGTCAGGTCGTTGAGGGCGATAATTTTGCCGAACCACTTAGCGAGGTTTTTCGTTTCTACGGTTGGTCTGTCCGGCCCGAATTCGCTCACCGTGGGCTGCTCCTTGTGCGGAAGATAGCAATTGCGAGGCAGAGAGCTGCAACTGCGATGACGACGCCCAGCGCCGGCGGCCACATCGAGCCCTGCCCAATTGAATCGAGCAAGTGATCGATCCCCCGGGATCCCCTCCAGGGCTGAAGAGAGCCGGAAAGGCCCAGGATGTTCCAAACGAGGATCAGTGCGCTCTCTTTGAAGGAAACGACTCTGGCGAAAGAGAGCCAGCTTTGGCCGCCTACCGAGGTGATGGCACCGGCGACGATGTCGGTTCCGAAGATGAGCGCCAACCAGAGGCCGATAGTTGCGGCTCTGTTCCTCGAGATGGCCGAAATGCCTGTCATCGCGATCGAGTAGATGATGACGATGAGGAAAGAAGCTCCGAGCAAGCGCGGAAAGATGGTCCAGGTATGGGCGAAAAGCCCGGGGATGCGGGTGAAGCTCAGCCCGACGACGCAGCATAGGGCGGCCGGAGCAAGGACGGTGGCGCAGCCTGCCGTGGCAGCGATCCCGATCTTTCCGAAGAGGTAATCGGCGATACTGACCGATCTGGACATGTAGAATTCATGGGCGTTGGTGCGGAGGTCGTTTGTTACCAGTACAGGCACCAAGACGACCCCTACGAGCAACTGCCACCAGATCTGAAATCTGAGGAGGGCAAAGAAGAGGAGCTTCCAGATTACGGCCACGTTTGCGGCGGGGTCGGACTTTAGAGCGGCGGCGAATTCTCTGCCTGCGAAATTCCGGACCAGACCGAAAGCCAGATCGGCCAAGTCGGCGAGAGCGCCCTCGCCCGAGGAGAGCTTGCCGACGGCGAATATACCTCCTGCGACGACAACCACCGTCACCCATGAAAGTGCGACAGCGGCGAGCGGCCAGAACTTGACGCATGAGACGAGGCCGTTTTTTGTTATGATCCACCAAGCGGCGGCTGTGCTTCGGAGCTTTCCTTTCCAAGGAGTGTAGGCGATGCGGTAGATGGGCATTCAGCTTTCTCCAACGGCGTCGAGGTATGCTTGCTCGAGGGTGCTGCGGGCGGGTTCAAGCCGCCTTATCTGGGTGGAGGTTTTGACGGCGGCCTGGAAAATCGGGGTGGCGTCGGCCGGGGCCGGGACGGATACGTCGAAGGCGAGGGAATCGCGTTCGAGTAGCTGGCAATTAGCCACCTGAAGCGCCTGGGCGAAGCGTTCGGCGTTTCCGGCGAAGCGGACGCTGAATTTGCGGTCGTCCACTTCCCCCAGCTCACCGACCTTTCCTTGCAGGAGCACTTTGCCACTGGTGAGCACTGTGACGTTCTGACAAGCGCTTTCTACATCGTGCAGAATGTGGGAGGAGAGGATCACTGATATGTGCGCTTCAACGACCAAAGATCGGACCAGGGAGAGGAGTTCAGACCTGCCGCCGGGGTCCATGCCGGAAGCGGGCTCGTCAAGGAGCAGGAGGTGCGGCCCGTGAACGAGGGCAGCCGCAAGCTTGAGGCGTTGAAACATCCCCGCGGAATATGACGATGCCTGCCTGTATCTCTGTTCGCCGAGACCGGCGAAATCAAGCATTTCATGGGCGCGGCGAAGGGCATCGCGTGGAGGCATCCCTGTGAGCTCGCCGGCGTAGCGGACCATGGTTACGCCGTCCATTCCCTGCACGTATGAGTTGTTCTCGGACAGGTAGCCGATGCGGCGGCGCAGGACTTTGCCGAATCTGGATGGTTCCGCGCCAAAGACGCGCAATGTTCCCGCATCGGGTTTGAGCAGCCCAAGGATGAGCTTTATGAGGGTAGTCTTGCCTGCCCCGTTGGGCCCGACGATCCCGAGGCTGCCGCCGGAGAAGACAAAGTCTATGCCGTCGAGTGCGAGTGTAGTTCCGTAGCTCTTGCGAAGGCTAGAAGCGCGGATGAGGGTTTCGTTCTGCGTCGCCACGTTTGTGTCCGGCATATCGCCACGGTAGTAGTGGAAAGAGTTTTACTGTGTTATCGTCAAAACCTCTGCCAAGGTATAATACTACTAGATGAAACGGGTCACAGGGAAAGTAATTCGATAGAGTTTGAGAAAACCTGCGGCGTGACCGGAGGAGAAAAGAGTGAAGAGACTGCGACGAATCTTTCTGAGTGGAGCGGTTGTCCTGCTTACGACGGCGATGCTTTCGGCCGACACGAAAGTGGAGCAAGCGAAAGGCGAAGCGGAGGTGTTCAAGTATAGTTTCAAGTGGTCGGTGATCCCGGCGGCTTCGGCGGAGATCAAGGTGAGACAGGAAGTGCGGGACGGACAAAGGGTTACGGTCGTCGAAGCGAAGGCGAGGAGCTCGAGACTGGTCGATCCGTTCTGGAAGATGAGAGACCAGGCGGAAGCTGTCTTTCTGACGGACAGCAACAAGCCGCTGAGCTACAAGCTGACGCAGAAGGAGAACCACAACAACATTGAGACGTATGTCACTTTCGATAACGAGGCGCGGGTTGCGAAAGTGAAATGGGAAAAGCGGAAGGGGAAGCGGGAAGACAAAAAGGAGCTGGAGATACCTTTCAACAATGCAAGGGACCCTATAACGACGGCGCTGTTCCTCCGCGGGATGGATCTACAAGGGCAAGATAACCACGAGGTCGAGGTGGTGGGCGGCAAGTCCATGTACCGGATTCGTATAGAGAAAGTGAAAACGGAACGGATCAGGATCAAGGCCGGGAAGTTCGACGCCATAAAGCTGAAGGCGAGCGCGGAAAAGATCTATCCTGAACCGGACGACCCGGGGAAAGAGAAGAAGGTGGAGAGCCTGTACATCTGGGTCTCGGATGAGGAGAGCCCGAAGCTGCTCAAGCTTCAGGCGAAAGCGTTCGTGGGAAGTGTGAAGGGATATCTTACGAAGTAGCGGGGGCGCTCAGGCCGGGATGTAGTTCAGAAGCACGTCCCACATGTATCCCATGGAGCCGTCGTCCTTTTTGAATTGGGCTTGCTGAGCCAGCGGGGATTCACGGTCGTCGTCCTTTGCCAGGTCGGCGTAGTCGAGGAGAAGGGCGGAGATTCCCGCGGCTGCAAGAGGGGTGAGCTCGTGAGGCTGGGATTTCCCATCCAGATTCAGGTCAGTGAAAAGAAGCAGCCGGTCGAAGATTGGGTCGAGGAAATCAATTATCCTGTCGCGGTTGGAGTCATGTTTAGCGAGTTCTTCGAATCCGTTTTCCGCGCCGTTCTGAGTGCCGAAGAGCTCGCGGCCACCGTCTATGACTTTGTTGCCGTCGAAGTCGGCGGCGAGAAGCGGGGAGCCGGGGCCGGGAAGTTGAACCGGCTCGGGGACGCCGTCGCCGGTTATGTCAAAGGGGACGAAAGGAAGCGCCGGGTCCAGTTCCGGGCCGTCACCGCTCAGGCCGACGATAATGGGGTCAGCTTGCCGGATGGAGAGCTCAGCATGAATTGCGTGCACCTCGACCGAGGATGCGGAAAGGCTGATCTGGCCGCTTGTGGTATCCAAGATGATCTCGATCTCGGCGAGGAACGCAGCGGCCATGCTGACCTGGGCGGAGGCGCTCAACTCGGCGCCGTGCCAGCCCATGCTATTGAGGAAGTCGGTCGCGGGTCCGCCGGTTTCGCCGGCCTGAGCTGAAGCAAAGGCCGGGATGAAGGGGTCGAGAAGTTCGGGGAAGAGGTCCAGGATTTTTCGGGCCACTTTGAGGAACTTCGCCAGCAACGGCTGATCTTTCAGGCCAAGCATCCTGGCCTGACGCGCGAACTCGACCATAGTTTTGAAAAGCACCCTGGCATCTTTGAGGAATCCGTTGATCATTCCCCTGGAGACGCCGCCGAATTGTTGGCGGGAGACGTCCGGGAGTGAGTTCATGACGCCCCGTGCTTGCATGGCGAATGCCGCTGATTGGCGGATTCTCAGGAGGAAGGAGCCGTCGGGGTGAGGCTGGTCTTGGATGGAGCCGAGGAGGCGCAGGAGGTCCAGCAGTCCATCTGATGCGCGCACGCTGCGATGGGGATCGAGCGGGCGCAGCGCTGAATAGGTGCCGCCCGGGGTGGGCTGCCCTTGCTGGAGAGTGAACTGGTCAGATAAGAGGGAGGGAGTGAGGGAATCGGAGAGCTCGGCTTCGGGGGGAGATGCAGGGGGAGGATTGGTGGAAGTAAATACCTGGGAGATGAGTTCGGAGAAGGAAGAGTTCGCCGAAGGAAGGGATGGGCTGATATCCATTGATTCCTCCTTGAATCGGGGGACATCAGATATATGAGTGCGGTAATCCTTTACCGCTTCCTCCTCTTCAGGTATCGGCCAAGCGGTGCGGGAGGCTTTAGATGATATAGGAAGTGCCGTGCCGAGGCTCTTTTACGGGGATTGGCTTGCTGTTAGAATTCTTTTTGTGTGAAGGGAGCAGGTTTGGAAGCGAGTGAGATCGAGCGCAGTTCGCGGAAGAGTGTTACGGTCAGGGCGGTCTCGGTCGGGCTTTTGCTTGTTGTGGCCGTTTGCGTTTTCGCGTCATACGCGGAGTATATCGCGCACGGCTATCGTATGGGATTCGGCTACATCACGATGGCGCTGCTGATACCTTTCAGCGTTCTGGTATTCGTGGTGAACCGGCTTGTCTGTTCATTGAAGCCAAGCTGGGGATTGAGGCGAGAAGAGCTGATAGTCGTTTTCATGATGGGACTTGTCGGCTCGGCGATGCCCACGACGCGTTTAACGTCGCACCTGGTATCGGTGCTGGCTGCGCCGTACTACTGGCAAGATCCATCGAATCAGTGGGCGGAATACCTGGTGCCGAATATCCCCAGGTGGCTTTTCCCATCGGACGAATCGGGAGCGATGACGTACTTCTTCAACGGTTTGCCGAAGGGGGAACAGATTCCGTGGGACGCGTGGTTTGGGCCGATGTTCTGGTGGCTGCAATTGCTGGCGGCGATCATGCTGGTGACGCTGGCGGCCTTCGTGATTTTGAGGAAGCAATGGGTGGAAAATGAGCGGCTTGTTTTCCCGCTTGCTCAGGTGCCGCTGGAGATGGTAAGGCCCCCGGAGGGGAAGGGTTGGATTCCACCGATTGTGAAATCAAAGGGTTTCTGGATAGGGTTTGGGATATCCGGCGGTGTGATCCTGTGGAACATCTTTCGCTTCTTCAGTCCCAACTTCCCGCTCGTCCCGACGGCGCTTAAAGGCATAAACCTCGGCAACATCATCCCCAACGTGCCGCCCATCCACAACCGGATTCACTTCCTGATAATGGGCTTTGCCTTTCTGGCCAATACGCAGGTGCTGTTCAGCCTGTGGTTTTTCTTTGCGATGGCGCTTGTGGAAATAGCCGTATTCAGCAAGTTCGGCTTCAATCCGAAGGGCGCTGCGGCAACTGAGTTCTTCGTATCGGGAAGCTACATGGGCTGGCAGAGCTTCGGCGGCCTTACTGTGATCGTGTTTTTTGCTCTGTGGAGGGCCCGCAGGCATCTCGCGCGGGTTTTCAAGAAAGCATGGAACCCGTCGCGGGAGGATGTTAACGATTCGATGGAGATAATGTCGTATCGGGCCGCGGTGCTTAGCGTTGTGCTGGGTCTGATCTACATAATGTTCTGGCTGCACAAGTGCGGGATGGATCTCAAGAGTGTGGTGCTGTTTGTTTCCTGCGGTGGGGTTCTTTTTATTGGGCTGGCAAGGATTGTGTCGGAGACGGGGCTGGTTTACGTGCGTCCGAGCATGGAGGCCCAGGCATTCGTCTCAGGGGTGTTTGGGGTGACCTCGATGTCGGCGACTTCTACGGGGGCTATAGGTTCCACGTACGCAATTGTCGGCTCGAACATGGGCTTTGTAAGCGCAGCCGGCTCACACATAACCAAGCTTTCAGACAGCGTCGAGCGGCCGAAGCGGTCTCTGTTTCCCATCGTGTTCGGGTCAGGTATGCTTGGGATAGTGGTTTCGGTTGTGTTCACGTTGGTATTGGCATACCGTCTGGGGGCCATCAATTTCAATCGCCCGCAGTTCAACCACGAGAACATATTGATGCTGAATGGGATTGTGAAGAAGCTGAAAGACCCCGGGGGGCCGAACTGGACGGGGATAAGCTTTTTCGGGGCGGGGGCGGTTGTTGTAGCGATCCTGTCGATTCTTATGACTCGCTTCGCCTGGTGGCCGCTCCATCCGATAGGGTTCACGGTGAACTATGTTTTTGACATAAGGATATTCATGCTGTCCATCTTCATTGCGTGGTTGGTCAAATATGTCACGCTGAAGGTAGGGGGTGTGCCGGCATATAGAAGGGTTGCGCCGATCTTTATGGGACTGATATTCGGCACCGTGTTCGGGGTGATAGTGACATCTGCGGTTGACGCGATCTGGTTTCCGGGACAGGGACACGACTTCTGGTACGGATTCCAATAGGCGAGGCGGCGATTGCTTCTTGGTCGGCGGCTGGTTGACTTAGGCCGCCGACCTCGGTGCTGATAAGCCGGAATAGACTGACCTGTTCTTCCCTGCCCGCTGGGACATAAGTGCTGTTTCAGCAGTAGATTGTGGACACTCTTCCTCGTCCTCCCTGCTGACCCCTCCCCAGGCTGGATCGCGAGCTGCCTTATCCCTTCCATACCCAGTCAACTACCCCCCTGCCGACGAATTTCTCTTGACGCAGGTCGTAATACGAAGTAATAATAGGCAATAGGCCGATCAGGAGATCTGCGGACCAGTAAGGGGTATTCAAGCGATGAAGAAGAGGAAGTCGGAAATCGTGACGTTCAAGGCGGACGAGTCGCTGCTGGAAGCTCTTAAGGGGGTGAGCAACCGGTCGGAATTTATTCGAGAGGCGATTCTCGCCGCGCTGGACAGTAACTGTCCACTCTGTGGGGGAACGGGGCTGCTATCCCCCAATAAGAAAAGGCACTGGGAGGGGTTCGCGCAAGACCACTCGCTAGAGGAGTGCGAGAATTGTCACGAGGCCCGTCTGGTATGCTTCAACAAGCAGGGGAAGAATGCGTCCAAGAGAGCTCGCAGATGAAAAGGGCTGGGCGCTTTGAGGAGGCAGGCCGATGAGGGGAACTCTGCGATGCGGTTTGCTTTTTCTCACCGCATGGTTCCTGCTGGGCACAGTGCTGGGAGCCGATAAGAAACTCAACGTGTTCGTAAGCATTCCTCCCCAGGCATACATGGTGGAGCAAATAGGAGGGCCGTACGTCGAAGTAGGGGTATTGGTGGAGGACGGGCAATCGCCGCACACTTTTGAGCCTACGCCAAGACAAATCGTGAAGTTAGCTGGAGCGGAGGTTTATTTCAGCGTTGGGCTGCCCTTCGAGGCACGTTTGCTTGAGAAGATCACCGGGACGATGAAGGATCTGGAAGTTGTGGACACGCGCCGGGGGATAAAGGTACGCGTTATGAAGGAGCGGCACGAAGAAGATAGCGGAGAGGGTGTAGGCCATCAACATGAGGCAGGGGAGCCGGATCCGCACTTCTGGCTCAACCCGCGGCTTGCAGAGATCCAGGCGGCGAACATCTGCGAAGGATTGAAGAGTGTCGATCCCGCTCATGCTGCGTACTACGAAAGGAGGCTGGGCGACCTGAATGCGAGGCTGGACGAGCTGGACGCGAAGATCGCGACGACGCTTGCGCCGTTCAAGGGGAAGGAATTCATGGTGTTTCACCCGGCGTTTGGCTACTTCGGCGAGGCGTACGGTCTGAGACAGATAGCTGTGGAGGTCGAAGGGAAGGAACCGAGCGCGAGGCAGTTATCAGCGCTGATAGACGAGGCCAAGCGGAAGGGAATCCGCGTCATATTTGTGCAGCCGCAGTTTTCGAGGAAGAGCGCGGAAGCCGTCGCGCGAGCTATCGGCGGCGCCGTCGTGCCCGTTGACCCGCTTGCACGGGACTACATGAAGAACCTCGAGGAGATGGCCGGGAAGGTGGCGAAGGCGCTGACAGAAGGACAAGACTGACCGGAGCTCGTAACGCTGCGAAGCTGTTAGATGTAGAGTCGTCTTTTGTGACTGGAGGATCGGAACGATGGGCGCGGAAGCCGTGATCGTGACAGAAGAGCTGTCCTTTTCCTACGACGGTTCACTTGTGCTGGAGAACGTGAACCTGACCATCAGCGAGCGGGAATTCGTGAGCATTGTGGGTCCGAATGGAGGGGGGAAGACGACGCTGCTGAAACTGATTCTGGGGCTGCTGGAGCCGACCAGGGGTAGGGTAAGGGTGTTCGGCAAGCCGCCGGAACGGTCACGGCTGCGCATCGGGTATATGCCGCAGCATGCCAGGCTTGATCCGCTTTTTCCGGCGAGGGTGCGAGATGTGGTTATGATGGGGCGTTTAGGGACAGCGAGGAGGTTTGGCCCTTATGGGAAAGCGGACAAGGAAGCAGCTATGGAGGCTCTTCGCGAGGTAGAGATGTACGAGCTGAGGCATCGGAGGTTCTCCGCGCTTTCGGACGGGCAGCAGCAGCGGGTGCTGATCGCGCGAGCGCTTGCGCCCAGGCCGCAGATTCTACTTCTGGACGAACCGACGGCGAGTCTGGACCTTCACGTAGAGTGCGAGCTTTATGAGACTTTGCGCGAGTTGAACGAGAGGCTGACAGTGGTTTTGGTGTCGCACGATCTGGGGTTCGTGTCGAGATTCGTGGATCGAGTCATTTGCGTGAAGCGGGAAGTCGTCGTGCACCCCACGAGCGAGATCACGGGTGAGCTGATCCAGGAGATCTACGGGGGCGAGGTGTGCATAGTGCGGCATGACCACCGCCACCCTGTAGGACGAGAAGATGTCTGAGTTCATAGAAGCGGTGCGACAGCATGCGTTCATGCGGTACGCGCTGCTGACGGGGCTCCTGGCGAGCGTGGCGTGCGGCGTGGTGGGGACTTACGTAATGGTGCGGCGGATCAGCTACATTGCGGGCGGCATCGCGCACTGCGTGCTCGGAGGGATGGGCGCGGCGCTTTATCTTCAAAGGATGCACGGTTGGGAAAAGCTGCACCCGCTCTACGGTGCGGTGGTGGCGGCGCTGGGGGCGGCTTTTGTGATAGGCTTTGTGAGCCTGCGTGCGAAGGAGCGGGAAGATACAGTTATCGGTGCGCTATGGGCTATCGGGATGGCGGCGGGGGTGCTTTTTCTCTGGAAGACGGACGGGTATGTCGAGGACCTAACGAGCTACCTTTTCGGGAACATCCTTATGGTCTCCCCTGGGGACCTCTGGCTGATTGTAGCGCTGGATGTGGTGGTGCTTGGCGTGGCAATCCTTTTCTACAACCAGCTGCTGGGAGTGTGCTTCGACGAGGAGTTCACGCGGATACGCGGTGTGAGGGTCGAGTTTTACTATTTGCTGCTTCTGTGCATCACTGCCCTTACGGTGGTTCTGCTGGTGACGGTGGTGGGCATTGTTATGGTGATCGCGCTGCTGACGCTTCCCATAGCGGTGGCGGGCCATTTTTCCAAGACTCTGTGGCAGATGATGGCTATCTCTACGGTGCTCAGTGCGGTTTTTACGACCGCAGGGCTTGCCGTGAGCTATGGGCCGGACCTTCCCGCCGGTCCCACCATTGTTGCTATCGCAGGGGCGGTTTACGTGGCGGTGGTGATCGTTGATCGCGTTCGGCGCGTGCGCAGGGCATCGCGTTCTTGAAAAGAAGCCGTTCATCGAGCGGAGACTTCCTTTCACCCTAGGGAGCTTCGCAATAAAATGTTGGCCGGGCAACCTATCAATGGGAGATCTGAACGATGGCAAGAGCGACGAGGGTGCTGGTAACCGGAGCTTCAGGACGCGCGGGCAGGACGGTGGCTGCGGATCTTGCGGAGCACGGCTACCGGGTCGTTGCGTTCGACGTGGAAGAACCGGCCGACGCTGAGTGGGAGTGCGTTTGCGGAGACATCCGAAGCGGGGCGAACGTAACGGCGGCGATGAGAGGAGCCAACGCGGTTTGCCACATCGCAGGGATTCCGAAGGACACGGGCGAGGCGGAGAAGATATTCGACGTTAACCTTAAGGGGACGTTCAACGTGCTCGAGGCGGCGAGGATTGAGGGGGCCAAACGCGTTGTCTTCGCAAGCAGCATCGTGGTTTACGGCTTTTCGAAGGGGGGGACGGTCCCGCGCTATATTCCGGTCGACGAAGAGCATCCGTGCGCGCCGGCGACCACGTACGCCGCGACAAAGCTCATGTCGGAGGTGCTTTGCCGCAGCTATACGCTGCGCCATGGGCTCGGGACGATGTGCCTGAGGCTGGGGAACTTCACGCTGCGCGAGAACGTCTTTTCGAAGGATCACGACCGGTCGGAGCTGGGGACGGAGCTGATGGGGGGGAAACTTGTGAAAGAAGACCTGGCGCAGGCTTTCCGTCTTGCGCTGGAATCGGAGATCGAACACGGTGTTTACATTGTGACGACGAAGTATCGCTACGGGAAAGACGGAGAGATTGACCGCGGCGAGGGGGTCGAGCGGGCAGCGCGGGAGCTCGGGATAGCAAGGGTCGCGCCGGGGATCCTGGACGGGGGCTGCGCATATTCGACGGCGAAGGCACAAGAGGAGCTTGGCTTCGCGCCGATCTGCTGAGGGTTGGCCGCGGAGAGGTTGGACTTCGCGGCGTATGTGGCGTCAGCGCGATGAATGCATAACCTTCTTGGCGATGGCGGTTGTGCGAGCTGCGAAGTCCTTGATGCCGCCCTTTCCGATTCCGGCGATGAAGCTCTGGATGGTGTCGTTGAGGGGGTCGGTCCACTTGGCGGGAATGCGGGAGGCGCCAAGCATAACGCCGGCGATGGAGCCGGCGGTTGCGCCGTTGCAGTCGGTATCGAGTCCGCCCATCACGGCGAGGCAGATGGTTTTTTCGAGATCACCCTCTCCGTAGAGGAGCCCGAGGAACGACAGAGCGGCGTTGACGGCGGTGTTTTGCTTTATTTCCGAGAGCGCAAATTCTGCGGCCTCTTCCCAATCGGGAACGGTCTTTCGCCATTGGAGGCATTTACGCGCTGCTTCGGCGTAGCGGGAGGAAGGCGGTATTTCGCGCAGCCCGGCCTCAATCACCTTTGTGGGATCATGCTCGAAGAAGGCGGCTGCGATCATGGCGGCGACGGCCATTTCACCGTACATTCCGTTCTTGACGGTGTCAAAGGCCGCGTCGCGAAAGGCGAGTTCCGCCGCCTTTTCAGGCAAGCCCGGACAGACGTAGCCGAGGGCGTCGGCCCTTATCTGCGCGCCGATGTATTCGCGGCTGGGGTTGCGGAAGGTAGCGGTTTCGGGCGGGACGAGCCCCAGGACGAGGTTCCTGTAGGCAAGCCGGGCGGCGCCGAAGGTGACGGCGATGGGGAGCTTTGTAAGCCACATCTGGCCGACGTTCAAGCTGGTGAATTCGAGGCCGAATTGCTCCAGGATCAGCAGGTTGAGAATGGTGTAATCAATATCGTCGTCGCGCGGCATCATGGTTATGTTTCCGCGGAGGCAGGGGTTTTCGGAGTTGGGGATGCCGCCGGGGTAGTACTCCATTCCCTCCGGCATTTGGTCAACGGGAGGGAAGTAGTCGGAAAGCGGGTAGGCGCCGTGAGTCGTGAGGAACTGCTTGATGCTTTGCTTCTTCCACCAGGGCCTTTCGGTGGGTTTGCCGAGGAGACAACCGGCGCAGCGCCCGAGCCAGCCGCCGTAGATTTTGTCGAAGAGCTGCTCGTCGGAAAGGGCGACTTCCAGAGTGCGAGGTCCAGGGGGGCGGAGGCCGCGGATCTCCTCGAGGGTGCTGGGTTCTTGGTAGGGGAAGCCGGCGGCGACCTCGCTCGATTCCAATTCCTGCCAGAGCTTCTCTGAAGCGGCGAGCTGCTTTTCAAGAGGGGCCTGCTGGAGCGCGGCGATCCCGTCCTCGATCCCCTTGCGGAGTTTGTAGCCCGCTTCGCGGCGGGCTTTTGCTTCGGCAAGCAGCAGATTCCGCTGATCGCTCTTGGTGAGTTCGCGGCGGAATTTTTGAGGCGGCCAGATTTCCATCTTGAGCTCCTTCTGCGCGCAAATTTGGTTTGCTAGAAGAGATTGAGTTGGGAGGGCGGGGTTTTCTCGTCCGGAGCGGGCCCGCTGACGAGTTTATGCGCCTGCCTGGAGGGCTCCGGGAGCCGGAAGCCGCAGCAGGAGTTCAGCACCATCTTGATCGCCGCCTCCAAGCTGAGCTTGTGACCGATGGAGACGAAGACGGGACTGACGGCATGTCGAGTGCGCAAAGCCGCGCCGACCACTTCACCTCCGTCCACCATGGGCGCCGTCGAGCCTACTTCCTCGCCAAGCTGTCCGTACTTGCCGACGAGTACGGACTTAGCGCAGCCGACGCTGGGTTTGTCGAGGAGTATGCCGAGGTGACTCGCGAGGCCGAGCCTTCGCGGATGTGCGTAACCCTGGGCGTCGAAAATGATCACGTCGGGCTCGGAGCGGAGCTTCTCGAAGGCATCGAGCACCGCGGGGGCTTCCCTGAAAGCGAGGAGCCCGGGCACATAAGGGAAAGAGAGGGGACGAGAGGCGGCCGCTTTTTCGACCAGTTCGAGCTCCGGGTACGAGAAGACGACAACCCCGCCTATCGCCTTCCCCTCCCCCTTCGGGCAGGCGACATCGGCACCGGCAACGAGACGGATGTCGCCTAGCTCCCCCTGGGTCACGAGCATTCGGCGAAGCCGCTGCTGTATGGCAAAGCCCTCTTTCGGAGATACGTCCCAGGAGTGGAGCCGGCGACTTCGCAACTTTCTTCACCCAGCTGCTTCGGAAGATAGCGCAACGGCCGAACGGAGAGGATGTTTTGAGCACCCTTCGTTTGCTCATAAGCGCTAATGACGACCGCGCTGACGTATGATAACGGTGGCGGTAAAGAGGGTCAACCTTGCGCGGGTCTGGTTTGCAGTTGCGGCTGGAGGGATGGAGGGGTATATTGAACTTTTCTGGCGATTGTGCGAAATGTGACTCCGAGGACGGGAGGAGTGCATGAATCTGATACTGGTGATCATAGACAGTCTGCGGGCGGACCACGTGGGATGCTACGGCAACAGGTGGATCCGGACGCCGAATCTGGATGCGCTGGCGAAGGAGAGCGTGGTTTTCACACAGTCGTACGCAGAGGCGCTGCCGACGATCCCGGTGAGGCGGGCGCTTTGGACGGGGCGGGCGGTTTTTCCGTTCAAAGATCTCTGCGAACCCGTCGGGCCACACCCGCGATGGCTTGGCTGGCAGCCGCTGGCGGACGAGGACGAAACCATTGCCGAGATCCTCGCTACGAAGGGGTACGTGACGGCTTTTATCACCGACACGTACCACATGTTCAAGCCTTCGATGAACTTTCACCGGGGATTCATGTGCTGGAAATGGATTCGAGGTCAGGAGCGGGATGCGGTCGCGACGCAGCCGCTCAAGGATGACGTGACGAAATGGCTTCCGAGAGGTTCGAACAAGGTTAATGCCCGGTTGAGAGACATTTTTCAGAACACTGCCCACTGGCACAGCGAGACAGATCGCTTCGCGCCGCAGGTGTTTCAGACGGCGATTGATTGGCTCGAAGAGAACTACGGCCACGAGAGGTTCTTCCTGCTGATAGATTCTTTCGATCCTCACGAGCCGTGGAATCCGCCGCAATACTACGCAGACCTGTACGATCCCGGATATGAGGGGCGAGTGATCATAGATCCGCCGGGCGGCGACCCTTACAAATGGATGAATGAGCGGGAGCTTAGACACGTGAAGGCGCTCTACGCGGGGGAGGTGACGATGGTTGACCGGTGGCTGGGGCTTTTTATGGAGAGGTGCAGGGAACTCGGTGTGCTGGACAAGAGCATCCTGGCCGTCATATCCGACCACGGGCACCCTATGGGCGAGCACGGCGTTATAAAGAAAGCGCCGCGGGACCTCCATTCGATCCTGACCAATCTCGTGATGATGATTCGATTCCCAAAGGGGAAGTACGGAGGGCGGCGCGTGAACGCTCTGGTACAGGATCACGATCTCACAACGACGCTGTTTTCGGCGCTGAGAATCAGGCCGCCCAAGAACGCAAACGGCATGGATCTGATGCCAGTAATAAGGGGGAAGGCGCGGAAGGCCAGAGAGTTCGCCGTGACGGGCTGCCAGCAGTTTGCCGCAATTCGTAACCGAAGCTGGCTTTACATAACGGAGGCTCCGGAAGGCTCTCCGGCGCTGTACGACCTGAAGCGCGACCCCCTGGAGCAGATTAATCTGTTCGGGAGGGAGAAGGACAAAGCCAAGCATACGGCGAAGCTTCTGCAACGGTTCATTGACGAGAGCTCGTAGTAGTGCGCGAGTGTGAGCCGTGCGACGAGCGGCTCTCCCTAGCGCCAAGGAAAGACCGGGGGCTCACGAAGGCCCTGTCAGTATGGCGCTTGAAGCGCAAGGAGAATGGCTGAGGCGCCAAAAGGGCGCGTGACTTAAGACAGAGAGGGCTCGATAGGCGCTAAATTCCCGGCGGCTGCCCATAAGGCATGGGAATTGCGGTAACACTATGTTGATTGCCTGAGGGCAAGTGCAAAGATAGGTACACATAAAGGAGAGAAAGGATGGCGGAGGCGAGTAAGCGAGTGGAGCTGACGGATGAGAACTTCGAGGAAAAGGTATTGAAGGCCGATCAGGCGGTCCTGGTGGATTTCTGGGCTCCCTGGTGTGCTCCGTGCATAATCCAGGGGCCAATCGTAGAAGGGGTGGCGGGGAAATTTGACGGGCGGGCGGTGGTAGGGAAGCTAAACGTGGACCACAGTCCGAAGGTGGCTGTGAAATACGGGATTATGAGCATACCAACCCTGATTATCTTCAAGGACGGAGCGGAGGCGCAACGTTTCGTCGGCGTTCAGCAGGAGAGCGTGCTGGCGGAAGCACTGGAGAAGGCCACACCGTAAGCGAGGCGACTCATGGCCACGCAAACGAAGTTCCGAATTTTGGGAATGACATGCGAGCACTGCGTGAAAGCGGTGAAGGGCGCGCTCGAATCTATAGCCGGCGTCGAAAGCGCCGAGGTGAGCCTGGAACGGGGCGAGGCAAAGGTGATCCACGACGGGAGCCTTTCCATTGACGACGCAATAAGTAAGGTACGCGAGGAAGGCTACGAAGCCGAGATTGCGGAGTAGCTGCGACGATGGATGGAGACAAGGCGAAGACATACGAAGTGGTGATAATCGGGGGCGGCCCTGCCGGCCTTACGGCCGGGATTTACGCTGGCCGTAAGCGGATGAGGAGCGCGATAGTCTCGCCTTTTCTGGGCGGCCAGGTGATGTGGACGGCGCGCGCGGGTGACACAACCGGCTTTTACCTTATGTCAGGTGCGGACCTTATCGAACGGTTCAACGAGCAGATGGAGCAGTTCCCGATCCAACAGTTCATCGGGAAGAACGTGTCACGGGTGCGCAAAGAGGGTGAGCGGTTCGCGGTCGAGATAAAGGAGGCGGAAACGCTTTCCTCACGGTGCGTGATCGTGGCGACTGGCAGGCGACCGAGGAGACTTGGGGTCCCCGGCGAGGGCAAACTGGTTGGAAAAGGTGTGAGCTATTGCGCGACATGCGACGGTCCCTTTTTCAAGGACAAGGATGTGGTCGTTGTGGGTGGCGGGAACTCCGCAGTGGGGGTGGTGCTTGATTTGGTGAAGTTCGCCAGAAGTGTTCACCTCGTCACCCAGGAGCTGACAGCGGATCGGGGCTTGCTCGAGAGGGTATCCAAGCAGGCGGAGGTAAACATCCTTGAGAATCATCAGGTAACGGAAATCCTGGGCGAGGAGAAGGTGGAAGGAATAAAGCTGGCGCCGAAAGAAGGCGGGGGCGAAAGTGAAATGTCGCTGGATGGAGTGTTCATCGAGATAGGGTTCGCTCCGAACTCGGAAACTGTTGAGGATCTGGCGGAACTAAACGCGGAGAAGGAGATATTGGTGGACCGAAGTTGCGCCACGAGTGCAGAAGGGATGTTCGCCGCGGGGGACGTCACCAACGTTCCGCACAAGCAGGCTATTGTGGCATGCGGAGAGGGGGCAAAGGCGGCACTCTCGGCGGTGGAGTTTCTCAAGTTCAGGAGCGG
This sequence comes from uncultured Planctomycetota bacterium, assembly GCA_964622675.1. Lineage (GTDB taxonomy): Bacteria > Planctomycetota > DG-23 > CAZBND01 > CAZBND01 > CAZUUK01. The sequence continues at coordinate 42,120 of CAZUUK010000010.1, forward strand.
GACGGAACATGAGAGCGGAATGCGTACAGTGTTGTGAACAAAGAAAGAGGTGCTGAGCGGGGTTGATAGATTGGCTGGAGTGGAGTTGAATATGGAGGCGGTTAAGGAACAGTTAAACTACGGAAGGAGGAACTGATATGCCTGGTTTCTTCAACGCGGCTGAGGTGTACGAGATGGGGGCGGAGGTCGAAAGAAACGGTGAGCGCTTTTACCGGAAGGCGGTGGCGTTAGCCAAAGACCCAGCTCTCAAGGACATGCTGAGCTGCTTAGCCGACCAGGAGAAGGAACATATTGGGCTTTTTGAGGAGCTGAAGGCGAAGCTGCCGCCGGGCGCCTCAAGCCCGAGCCCTCTTGACGACGACGATGTGGCTCTCTACCTGCAGGCGTTGGCGGACTCGAAAGTGTTCAACACCAAGGAGGACGTTGACCGGGTGTTAGGCGAGGTTAAAGGCCTGCAGGACGCGCTGGATCTGGCGCTACGGTTTGAGAAGGACTCGATCCTGTTCTTCCAATGGACGCGTGACCTCACGCGCGAAGATTGGGGCAAGAAAAAGATAGATGCCCTTATAGCGGAGGAGAAGAAGCACATAGCGCAACTCGGCACCTGCCTGGTCAAGGCGAAGGGCGGTGAGTACGAGTAGAATTCAGGGGCGAGAGGGCGGAAGTTCGTGGCGGGCAATTGAGACGGAGAGATCGGAGCCGCCTAGTAGAGGCGGCTCCATTCATGTCCGGGCGGTAGGGACTGAGAGGCGTTCGGTTGGAGCTTGACGACTTATCGAAGGGATGATATAAAGGAATTGCAGGAAAGTGGGTTATGGCGCCTGGCGGCGCCGGTTGTGTTTGGGGGTGTAGCTCAATCGGCTAGAGTACCAGACTGTCGATCTGGTGGTTGCGGGTTCGAGTCCCGTCACCCTCGCTGAAGCTGAGAGCGCGAATACGCGCCGCTGTCCTCGGCGTACGAGTTATTCCCCTCCACGGCCGCACGATGGCATTTGAGATAGGTCGGGCAAGCGAGTGAGGACGTATGGGCTCGCGCTTATGGGCGTTGCGTCGCTGGGCGCGAAGTGAGAGTATGTAGGGTTTTCTGAGTGATCATGCGCGGTGGTTTTCTTGACAGCAGGAAGGGCGGTCAGTATCATTGATTCTTGACACGGGTCGGCGGGGTTGCTGTGCGAGTCTGGAAGTTTTCCGAGGGTCTTGTCCATGCCACGCGCCAAGTTAACTCTTCGCGAAAGAGGCCAAGAGGCGCTTCGCAAGAACAACTTCGAGTATGCGGTCAGACTATACCTGGAGCACCTCAGACGAAACCCTGGTGATGTGGAAGCGCGTGAGGAGCTGCGCGCGGCGGAGGTGCAACAGGCTAAGAGTAAGGGGCGATCCCCTGTTGGGTCAGTCTTCCGGAGGTTCTTCTCGCTGCCGAGCCTGACGTTGATAGGCTTCCTGAAGCTGTTCGGCAGGCACCGGGCGATAATGGCGAGGTGCGAGAGGCTGCTCGTGAAGAACCCGAGCGACTTCATGCTGAACGCGACGCTGGCAGCGGCTGCGGATGGGGCTGGCCACGCGGAAGTGGCGGTCTTCTCTTACAGGCTGGCGCTGGAGCGAGATCCGGAAAATGCAGCTCTGTTAAGGAGCCTGGCCAGAGCATACCGGGGGGTTGAGAAGATTGCGGAGGCGATAGAGATTTACCAGAGGCTGCTCCGGGTGGAGCCTTCGGATGATGAAGCGAGAACGGCGGTCCGTGATCTGTCGGCTCAGAAGTCGTTGCGCGAGGGATGGTCGGGCGAGGAGGAAGCGACGGCTGCGCGAGCGGAGAAGGCGATCGAGTCCGCTCCGGAAGAGCTTGTCGGTGAGCCGGAGGATAAGGAAACGGCGCTCGAGGCGGCAGATAGGCTAGCGGGCAGGCAGGAATATGGGAAGGCGGCGTCTATGCTGCAGCGATTCGCGGCGAAGCACGGGGAGGATTTGGACGTGAGGACGATGCTCGGGGAGATGAAGCTTCGCCAATACGATGTAGAGGTCGCAGAACTGGAGCAAAAGGCATCGGCTGGAAACAAGGATGCAGAGGAAAAGCTGAAGCGCGTCCGAAAGGCCCGAAACTCGCTGGCAATCGGGGAATGCGTTAAGAAGATCCAACGCTATCCCACGGACATGGGCCTCAAGCTGAGATTAGGGGAGCTGTATTACGAAGCGGATCAAATAGACAAGGCGATCCCGGAGTTCCAGCGCGCGGTAAGAAGCGGCAGGCATGCGGGCAGGGCTCATGAAATGATGGGGCTTTGCTTTGTGCGGAAGCGAATTTACGATCTTGCTGCGGAGCAGTTCAAGAAAGCACTGGCTGCATCGAGGGGCTCCGAACCGGGTGAAACCGCCAAGAGGCTGAACTACTGGCTAGGGAGAACGTACGAGCTTATGAACGATAGGAAAGCCGCCAGAAGCTTTTATGCGCGGGTATACGAAGCCGACATAAATTACAGGGATGTTGCCGAGAAGATGGAGGCGCTTCCGGCAGAAGACAGGGGCGAAGAAGCCGATTCAAGGACGGAGGAAAACTAGATGCCCAGAACCAGGTCAGCGAAGAAGCACCTTCGGGAGAGCGGAAAGCGGACACTCCGCAACAAGAGCGTGAAGTCAGCCGTCAAGACCCAGTTGAAGAAGGTGATTTCGGCAGTTGGAGAGAAGGACGCGGAGCGCGCGAACGCCGAGCTCAAGGCGGCTTACAAGAAGTTGGATCAGGCGGCAGCGAAGCGCGTAATTAATAAGAACGCCGCCAGCAGGCACAAGTCCAGGCTGGCGAAGAAGGTTTCGGGATTGGCGGAATCAAGCTCTTAGGGGAGGCGAGGTCAGGAGGAAGCGTATTCAAAAAGCGCCCCGCAGCCTAAACGGGCTGCGGGGCTTTGTCATGAAGGCGACGGCGAGGGGGGTTATTCTTTGACCTCGAAGTCTGCGTCAATGACCTGGTCGCCGCCTTGTGCTGCTTGAGGCCCTTCCGCCTGCTGTCCTCCGGGCTGCGGGCCAGCCGATGCACCTGCCGCTTGGGTCTGCCGCGCGGCTTCCTCATACATCATCTGCGAGAGTTTATGCGAGGCCTGGACGACGGCGTCCATTGCGGAATCTATTTCCGCCTTGTCGCTGCTCTTGGAGACTTTTTTCAGCCGTTCTAAGGCTTCCTCGACGGCCTTGCGTTCGGCGTCCGGCACCTTGGAGCCGTGGTCTTTAAGCATTTTGTCCGTTGTGTATATGACCTGATCGGCGCGGTTCTGAGACTCGACGAGGTCGCGCTTTTTCTTGTCATCCTCGGCGTGTTCTTCGGCTTGCTTTTTCATTCGGTCGATCTCTTCAGTAGAGAGGCCGGTGGATGACTTTATTGTTATCGACTGCTCCTTGCCTGTACCGAGGTCCTTTGCGGAGACGTTGAGGATGCCGTTTGCATCAATGTCGAAGGAGACCTCGATCTGAGGAATGCCCCTAGGAGCGGGAGGAATGCCGGTGAGCTGGAAGCGGCCAAGGGTTCTGTTGTCTGCGGCCATTTCGCGCTCGCCCTGAACGACGTGGATTTCGACGGCGGGCTGGCTATCCTCTGCGGTGGTGAATATCTGCTTGCGCGTCACGGGTATTGTGGTATTTCGCTCCACTATTTTCGTGGCTACTCCGCCGAGGGTTTCGATTCCCAGCGAGAGGGGCGTAACATCGAGGAGAAGCACGTCAGTGACGTCTCCCGCCAGGACGCCGGCCTGTATGGCGGCGCCAAGAGCAACTGCCTCGTCAGGGTTGACGCTCTGGTTGGGATCCTTTCCGAATGTTTCCTTGACGAGTTGCTGGACCATGGGGATGCGGGTGGACCCGCCAACGAGTATCACTTCGTCTATAGCCCCGGAGCTGAGCTTGGCGTCGGCGAGCGCCTGGAGACAAGGTTTGCGCGTCCTTTCGATGATCGGCTCCATGAGTTGTTCCAGCTTAGCCCTGTTTATTTTCATCTGGAGATGCTTTGGGCCGCTCTGGTCGGCGGTTATGAAAGGGAGATTTACTTCAGTTTCCATGGAGCTTGAGAGTTCGCACTTGGCCTTTTCTGCGGCGTCCTTCAAGCGCTGCAGGGCCATTTGATCCTGCCGAAGGTCGACGCCTTGTTCCTTCCGGAACTCGTCGGCCACGTATCCGAGGAGCTTCTGATCGATGTCGTCTCCACCCAGGTGGGTGTCGCCGCTTGTCGCGAGGACCTCGAATACACCCTCGCCGACTTCGAGGATGGAGATATCGAATGTGCCGCCGCCAAAGTCATAGACGGCGATCTTCTCGCTTTTCTTCCTCTCCAAGCCATATGCCAGGGAAGAAGCGGTAGGCTCATTGATGATCCTCTCAACTTGAAGTCCGGCGATCTCACCAGCTTCCTTTGTCGCCTGCCGCTGGCTATCGTTGAAGTAAGCCGGGACAGTTATGACGGCTTTGACAATCTTTTCACCGAGGTATTTCTCCGCTGCCTCCTTGAGATGCTGAAGCACCATGGCGGAGATCTCTTGGGGTGTGTAAGATTTGGAATCGATCTGCACGTTTACGGGGTCTTGCGGGCCTCCGGTTACCTTGTAGGGAACAATTTTCTCTTCCTCGCTTACCTCACTGTGGCGCCGCCCCATGAAACGCTTTATGGAGAAGATGGTCCTTTGGGGGTTTGTGATGGCCTGCCGCTTAGCTATCTGGCCCACGAGTCGCTCCCCCTTATCGGTAAACGCTACGACCGAAGGCGTAAGTCGGCTTCCCTCCGGGTTTGTTATGATTACGGGTTTCCCACCTTCCATGACGGCGACTACGGAGTTAGTGGTCCCGAGGTCGATGCCTATCGTTCTTGACATAAGGCTGCCTCCTTTAGCTTGTCCAGGAGTATAGCGAGGGACTCCCCGCTGCACTCATGCCGCTTAGCGAGAGGAGGTGCAAAACGCGTGCCAATATTCCGGCCAGGCGTGAGGCGGCTAAGGTGTTGCCACAAAGAGAGTTGCAGCCTGGAACGGGCGCACAGTTTCCCCATTCATCCCTGTCATTATGGCATGAACCAGTCAGCCTGACAGGTCTATGACCTCAGCATCCTCGGGTACTTTTGGAAGGTCGCGGGCCTCGTTGATGCCGGTGTTTATGCGGATGTCGCTGAATCTGACGGTGGTCACGTCGCGATTTGTTTCGTAAATTGAAACCCGGTTAACCAGCCAGTTGCTGCTGGGGACGGCCACCTCGACCCGCTTGACGTCGGCGGCGAGGTCTTCCGATTTGGGCACAAGCTCTATAACGAAAAGGGTGTCTTTACCGGATGGAATCTTCTCCTTGAGGCGGAGCAAGAAGTAAGTCTCCAGAGTTTTCCTGTCGCAACGAACGGAGAGGAACCACATGTCACGATCCTGTTCGGAAAGAAGGTACTTACGGAGTTGGTTTATCCGCTTTTCGTACTCCAGCATTTGAGTGCCAGTGATCGAGACGATCATTTCCTCGGGTTTCTTCTGCCAGGAGACGATCAGTTCGGGGCGTATGTAGAAGAGGTCACCCGTGGCCTCCTCTTTCATTTCGAGTTCGGTGAGGATTTTCTCCCGACTGAATTGTGCGCGAAGATCACGGATTTTTTCGTAGGTCTTGGTGACATTGCTGAACACAGCCTCGAGCTCGGGTTCGGATGGATGCGCGGGTTGCTCTGCCGAGTCAGAGACGAGGCTCAGTGAGAGGCCGAGTAGGAGCGAAAGCAACATCATCATCTGGCGGCCTCCGGCACGACTTGGTCTGGAAGTTTTATGACGAAGGCGCCGTCGGAAAGCGGCGCACCGAGCTCGATGTTCCCAAAGGAGATGTTGAGAAGCTCCTGCGTGCGGGGGATTTTGACCTCCCACTTGGAGGGGAACCAAGCCAGCTCCAGGCTTCTGTAATCGGAGAAGGCCACCTGCGCGATGACGCGGCCGGCGGAGTTAAGGAACAATCCTTTGCGGACGCGCGGGTCGCCGGGGTCGAAGTAGAGGCGACTGGTGAGGCGGGCTGCGCCCGGTTCGGAATGGGACATTTCAAGCACCCATTCCCGGTCGGTTTTCACGAGTCCCAGCATCTCCGGGGAGGCCTCCGCCAGCTCGCCGAGCAACTCCATGGCAATCATGCCTATAGCATACCACGGCCCGCCGAGGGTTCGCATGTCTTTCACGGTCCCTTTGACGGCTCTTTTTTCCGGAGGGAGGTAAAGAACCCACTCCTGGTCGGCGACAAGGAAATCAAAGAGGGTGGTGCTGTAAGGCTTATAGCCTTTTATGCGGAGCTTTGGTGGACGGGTGTATGCGACGGCCACGCGGATGCTTTCCGCGTCCTCGTCCGGCGCGGAATAGAGGACCGAGGCGAAGGCTTTCATGGATTCGATGGCGCGGAAGTTTCCCTGCACCTCGCTGAAGAAAGCACGGGCGTCGGCTGTGCGCGGAAGGAGCACCGGCTGCTTAGGAGTGACGCAGCCTGAGACTACGGCAGATGCGGCGATCAATAACATAAGGGGAAGTTTGCTGATGGACATTGGCTTTTTGATCTCACATTTCGCTTGGCCGCACCATTTTTCTTAACGTGTGCAGGTCGTGAATGACATGATCGGGCTGTACGTCGGCTTTCTCCTTCCGGCTGGTCAACAGGGCGGTCTTCGCGCCGGCGGCCTGCCCAGCCATGATGTCGTAACGGAAGTCGCCTACAACGAGAGTCTCTGCGGGCGGCACGCCGAGGGCGCGGCAAATCCGGAGGACAGGTTCGGCTGAAGGCTTGGGAGGGGAGTCCTCGCGAGTGAGGACGAAGTCAACTGAAAGCGAATGCTTGCGGAGGACGGTTTCGACGGAAAGGCGGGAGTTCCTGGTGAGTATAGCCACCCTGACGCCGCTCTGCCGTAGTGAGACGATTAGCTCACGAGCGCCGTCTCGGAGCTGAGAGTATTGGGCGGCGTCGCGCTCGTGCTGGGCGAGGATCTGCTCTGCGCGGCGGCGCCGGTCAGGGGGCAGGGAATCCATGAACTCCAGGGTGGTCCTTTGTTCGTCTTCGGCCGCGCCCATCTCCTTCTTTATTTTCTGGAAGTCCAGCTTGGGTCGAGTGATAGTACCGTCGAGGTCAAGGATGACCAGGCCAAACATCTGGGATGCTCACTCTCCGAGGAATTGGAGGATCAACTCGCGGGAACGCGGCCTGGCGTCGAAATCGACGAATACAATCCTTTGCCAGCGGCCCAGCAGCAGCTTTCCCTGCTCGAAAGGAACGGAGAGGGAGGGGCCGAAGAGGGCGGCACGGACATGGGAGTGGCCGTTCCCGTCGCCGATAGTGATATTGTGTCTGTAATCCGCCGCCTTGGGAGCGACACGCTCGAAGAGGGTTTTCATGTCCGCGACGGCGCCGGGTTCATACTCCAGGGTGGTGAGTGCACCAGTTGCCCCCGGGACGAAGGCCACGACGACACCAGCCTGCAGACCGGTATTGCCGAGCTGTTGTTGAACCCGCTCGGTAATATCAACAATCTCTCCGTCGCCACTTGTGCTGAACCTGAGAATCCTCTTTTGAACCATGGCAGGCGGGCGTTTAGCGCTCCGGTGTGGGTTGAGGTTGTTTCTTCTTGGGCTCGAAGGAGAAATCGGCGCTATGCTCTTTCCACCACTTTCTGTAGTCCCTGGCGGCAGGGAATGACTCTTTGGTAATGGAAATGAGCGCCTGTCTTGCCGCGGAAGCGACTTGGATGTATCGCCTTTGTTTGGTGTTGGATGCGTCCTCTGTGTCTTCCGTCGTGTCCAGGACCTTTATCAGAGAGTCCACGACCCTTTTGTCTTTGATTTTGCCCAACGCCCTTACGGAAGCGACGGCCACCTCGGTTTCCTTGAAACGGAAGAGCTTGAACAGGGGGGCTATGGAGGAAGGGTCGGCGATCTCTCCGAGTGCCCAGGTGATCGCGGTCGCAAGCTCCACCTCTTTCTTTATCTGGGCGTTCAGTATGAGGGTGTTGAGCTTGGATGCGGCCGACTTGTCGCGATAAACGCCGAGCACGGAAGCTGCCTGGGCTCGAGCTTTGACGCTCTTCTTGGAGTCGGTTACGATCTGAAGCGCCGCCTTCACCGTCGTCGGATGGTAGACCTCTTTCAGGTGAGAAATGGCGGCGAGCAATTCGCCTTCGGTCTTGGCCTTATTGAGGGCAGCGACGGCGGCCTTGGCCTCCTCAATCGGGGCGAACTTCGGGGTGGGTGAAGGCGTAGGGGCGGGAGCCCGGGCGAACGCAAAAGGAGCCGCAAGAAGGACTGCAGCCGCAATGATCAGCAGGCACGGTCTCATAGTGTCACCTCCCGTAGTACTATTTCCTGTAGGCTTTCAGGAACGAGTCGCAGTAGATATGCTTGTTGAGGATCATGTCAGCGGTTATGGCCGCGTTCATGAGGTCGTCGTCAAGGACATCCATGATGGCCGCGTCGAGTCCGGCGGCTACGGCCATCACCATGAATATTCTGTTTATGAGGTTACGCTCGGCGGTGCTTTGCGAGACGTTGCTCAAGCCGACGATGATGTGAGGAGGGGGGTCGGAGAGGATTCGGATCTGAGTTATGGCCTCGAAGATGCACTTGGGTTGATCCTGCGCGACGTTTACGGGAAGCACGATGGGATCTATGTAGAGATTCTCGAGGTTGAAGCCTGCCTCCTGAGCGAGGGTGACTATGGTCGCGGCGATCTCCACCCGGGTTTCGACGTTCGCGGGGACGCCTCTTTGATCCATCGTGAGGGCAACCAAGGAGGCATTGAACTCGTTGGCCAGCTCGAGGTACTGCTGTAGCTGTTCGGGGTCTCCCTTGGTGCTGTTTATGAGAGCCTTGCCTTTGCAGGCTTCGAGACCGGCTCTTGTGACATTTAAGGTTTGACTGTCAATGGAGAGGGGTGTATCAACCGCTTCTTGGGCGACCTGGACGAGCCACTTCATAGCTGCGACCTTATCGTCAGCGGCTGTCCCGACGTTGATGTCCAGGAAAGATGCGCCGGCGTCGGTTTGGGCGCGGGCGAGTTTCTGGACGGGCGCGGGGTCGCTTTTCTTGATAGCCTTTTTCACGTCCGAGTACATCCCGTTGATTCTCTCTCCTACCGCTATCATCCGATCCTCCTCTTCAGATGTACGTATCTAAGAACCTTCACACTGGGGGCCTAACTCAGGTTACTTGAACGGGCAACATTTCACGAACAAGGGCAGAGACTGCGGCGAATGCGGGGCTCGTCAGGGTGACGCTCAGCAGAGGCTGCCCCTCCTCCCAGGCTGCTTGTACTTCACGGTCTTCGGGGACGGGGAAGAAATGTTCGAACCCAGTCTCTTCGAGCTTTTCCGCGACTGCCTGCGGGAGTGTTTCTGATCTTAGCATATTTAAAACCAGGACGCGGCCCCTTACCGTCACGGAAAGCTCGTCGGCGAGCTGCAAGAGGCGGCGGACGGATTCGAGGCCGATCACGGTGGGCTGCGCCACGAGGACGAGGAGATCAACGTTATCCGTCGTCCGGCGGGAGAGGTGCTCCATTCCGGCCTCGTTGTCAATCACGACGTAGGGGTAATCGCCGGAAAGCTTGTCAAGGTAGCTTCGAAGCAGGTGGTTCGTATAGCAGTAGCATTTGGGGCCCTCAGGCCTTCCCATTACCAGGAGGTCGAATTTGGGCGTTTCAAGGACGAGCTGGTGAAGCTGATACTCAAAGACTCTTTCCTTCGGCACGCCGGGGGGGATATTCACGCGCTTTTCCATCATGTCTTCGCGAATGTCAGCGACGCTTCTGTCGGCCTTTACGCCAAGGGCCGTTGGAAGCGTGGAGTTGGGGTCGGCATCGACAACGAGAACGGCTTGGCCATGCTGCTCGGTGAGCGCCTTTACTATCAGGGCGGCGAGGGTAGATTTCCCGGAGCCACCCTTTCCCGAGACAGCGATCGTATAACTCATTGGTCGGCCTTTTCGCCTTCTGCTGCGGTTTGCTCGGGGTAGAGAACGATGCTTTGTTCCACGGCGGCTATATCGTCTGCGAGCGCATCGAAGTCGTCCGACTTGCCGCTATATGTAATGATATACATTTTTGCTCCGCGCTGCACCAATACCTGGCGGACTTTTTGCGGCGCGCCCATGGTGACGGCGGCGGTGACCTGATAGCCACTTTGCCCGCTGAGTTCGACATGGCCCTCTTCGAGGACTTGATAGCCGCCCTTTTGTGACTTCATCCCGGCTTTAACCATGGCCGCAACCTGCTTCACCGAAAGCAGGGGAGGAAAGGGCTGGACCATGACGTTTACGGCGGCGTAGCGGCTTTTGTGAACCATTCCAAGCGCCATGAAAGGAACGGGAAGCTCATCGAGGAATTCCCAATCGGCGGATGGAAGGGATATTTCGAATCCCAGCTCTCGGCTGATGAAGCGATCGCCTTGGACTTTTCCCTTCGGGGCTGATGGCTGGACGGTCAGCTTAGGCGCTTCGGGCGCCGCCAAGGCTTGAGGCAGGCGGGAAGTGTCGAGGGGCGGCAATTCGGTCAGGCCGCTTTCCCAAAGGAGTTCGGTAACCTCCGGCAGCAGCGCTTCAGGGAGGCTTTCAGCTACGACGACTTGCTTTTCTTTGCGGCTGACACACGAGACGAGGCCCTCATCTGTGACCGAGAAGTTGTCCGTACGATCAGATACGGAAGCCTTCTCGCCAAGGTACTTTTCTCTCAATACGCTTTTGTAGGCGTTGAAGAATTCGCCCGCGTCCTCGTCGGTATCCCAGACCGAGACCAATGTGAGGACGGTGTGCTGCGGCCCGCGGTAACACCTGTAACGGTCACCATCCCAGCCCTCGGCGACGGAGGCGGCGGTGTCGCGGTCGGGCAGGAACTGTTCCATTAATATGCGGAGCTGTAATTCGCCGAGGACGTTATCGGGGAGCGCTTCCCATCCATCGCCGAGAAGCGGGGAAATATCCGGCAGCGAAACGGCGACAGGCGGGTCATTCAGGAAGAACTTTTCCTTGGGATGAAGTATCTGCTCGGTGGACAGGGGGTGGAGTTTGTAGAGAGCATTGACCAATTCCCAGCCGCCCGTCTCCCTGGCCAGTTGGATGAAGTCGGTGCCGCGGGCATAAGGAAAGACGAGCACCGCCCGTACGAATTCGGGGGCCTCGCCGAGGGCTCCTTCGGAGAACGGAAGCATCATCTCCATCATGTCGCCGAAGTTGCTCGCCAAATCGCCGGCGCCCATGCCGGTGCCTGCAAGCATGTAATCGATCATGGCAACAGTTGCATCGCCCTCGAGCAGCGCCTGGGTGGCCAGCACCAGGTCGTCCTCGCCTTTGATCTCCAGCGGAAGGGACATTATGTCGAAGTGTTGATCCTGGAGAGCGTGAGTCATTTCGTGGGCGAGGATAAGCTCGCCGAAGGAACCGCGGAACTCATCACTCAGCCAGAGTTCCTTGGTGCGGGGGTTGTAGAGCCCGGCTACTTGCTCGCCGTAGAGCTCCAGGAGTATCGCCATCAAGTCCGTATTCTGAGGGAGAAGCCCGAGCTTCTCGAGGCTTTGCTGGTAAGCCTGAAATTCCTCGGGCGCGTACTGCCTGTTGAGCTCCTCGAGGATCAGGGTGATGATGTCCGCCTGCGTGACGGTTTTGGCGTTGAGGGGCTCCTTGAAGGCTATGCCTCTGACCTGAACGGTTTTCTCTTTGATTGATTCGAGTTTGTCAAGGAGCGCTGCGGAAGCCGGGGTTGCGGAAGTGAAGAGGCCCACGACGAGCAGCGCGGCAGCGGCGCTGGATGCAAGCAGCCGGCGGTGGAGGTTCACTTGACCCTCCTCAACACTTTTTCGACGGAAGGGAATTTCTCTATGTCGGTATGAGGAAGAAAGTTGGCGGAGATGAACGCGTCCATGTATCGAGCGTTTCCCATCAGGTCGAAGTAGGTCATGCCCGAGGCGACCTCGGCCGACCTCTGGTATGAGTCTATGGAGAGGAGCGCGGCCTTTGCGCCAGCGACAGAGGTATTGCCCACGAATATGACCTTTTCACGCGGCATGTCGGGGAGCATGCCCACGAGTATGGCATTACCAACGTCGAGGTAATTGCCGAAGCCACCCGCGAGAAAAAGCTGTGCGAGGTCGTCAGGCGAGAGCGAGACGGATTCGAGGAGCGTGCTAATGGCGGCGTAGACGGCGCCCTTGGAACGGATGAGGTTCATGACGTCGGCCTGGGTTATTACTATTTCAGAGCCGGTGGCGGAATCTTGCGCCGGGACCAGCACGAATTCCATGCCTTCTTCACTCTCCCGGAGCCTTTCGGTGGGCAGGCTGGAGGCGAAGCGGCCGGTTCTATCAATGACGCCGGCTTTTCTCAAGGCGGCGAGAGAATCAATGAGCCCGGAGCCGCAGACTCCGCGGGGCGGGTCTCCGCCGATGGTTTTGTAGATGACCTCATAGTTATCTTTGATATCGAGCCGCTCGATTGCGCCGGCAGCGGCGCGCATGCCGTTTCTGACGCCGCTTCCTTCGAAGGCGGGGCCGGCGGAGGCCGAGCAGCAGACCACCCATTCGCTGTTTCCGATGACCACTTCGCCGTTTGTTCCGACGTCAATGAAAGCGCAGGTATCCGGACGCTGGTTCAGTCCGAGGACGAGCACACCGGCCGTTATGTCGCTGCCGACATAGGCAGCTACGCTGGGCAAGACAAAAAGGAGTCCGCGGCCGTTAATCCTGACGCCGACCTGCGCAGCGCGGATGGGAGGAACGAAGTTCGCCGCGGGGATATAAGGGTCCTTGCGTATCTGAGCTGGGTCCATACCGAGAAGGAAATGGATCATCGCGGTGTTTCCGGAGCAGATGACGGCGGTGATGTCGTTCAGGCTGACGCTGCTGTGCTGGACGAGGGTAGCTATGAGGTCATTCATGTCATCCACGATGAGTTTCTGAAGCTGTTCAAGCGCGTCGTTCTCGACGGCGTACATGATCCTGCGGATGTAATCCTCGCCGAACTTGATCTGCGAGTTGTAGGTCGCCTCGGTGTGGATGGTGCGTGAGGTCGCCATGTCAACCAGGTGAGCGACGATGGTGGTGGTACCTACATCGAAGGCAACGCCGTAGTTTCTGGCGGAGGTGTCGCCCGGTTCCAACTCGACAAGTTCTCCAACGGGTCCTCTGCAAGCAACCGTCGCGGTGACCTTCCAGTCGCCCTGGCGCAAGACAGCGGGCAGAGCTTTTAAGACGCTGAATCCGGTTTGAAGAAGAAACCGCTTCTCTCTTTGGCGGATGGCCTGATAGACGCGCTCGTGGTCGGCGAGGTTGTTGTCAACGGTGGGAGGTTCGAGTTCGAGGTAGTATTTCTTGACCAAGGGGTCTAGGCGGAATGTGACCTCGGCGCGCCCTAGAGGGCGGAGGTTGGCGAGCCGCTCCGCGTCACGGTCAAGGAGTATCTGGCCGGCGCCAAGCCGGGATTCTTCGGGTATGCCGATAACGACATCGCCCTCTGCGATCCTGGCCTGGCAGGCGAGGACGTAATTGCGCCTGACTTCCTGGCGGGTGAGGAGCATGGTGGGGGGGCTTTCGACATTTCCTTTTAGGACTTCGACCTTGCATTTCCCGCAGATGCCGTCCCCGCCGCAGATGCTGTTGATGAAAACGTCAGCGTTTTGAGCGGCTTTGAGGATGATGGTGCCCGGCTGCACTTCGACCTCGACGCCGGAAGGCTCGAACCTGACCTTGGAGCGAGTTTTCGGTGTCATCGCGCGTCCTCCCCCCCATCGCCGGGGTCGGCTGCCCTTGTTCGAGCCAAGAGTTTCCTTCGATAGAGAGAAGAGCCCACGTACCCACCGGCGGCAGCCACTGCGAAATTTGCGGAAATAATTGCCACCCCGCTGGCATCAGGCAAGCCAGGCAAGGTAATGGAGACGAGCACGCTGATAAACAGGTATAGCGCGAGGGAAGCGATGGAGAAGGCCCACCCTGCGAGCCCTACCCTCCACCCGGCCCAAAGGCCACACAGGAAGAGCGCGACGAATTCGACGGCCATTACCTGGACGAGAGTCAGACCCTGCTGGGGTCCATCCCGAAATTTGCTCGCGACCATCCACAGGAGCAGCGCGCCGGCGTTCTCGATAACAACGAGGATGCTTACGCCTCCGAGGAGCGACATCGCGATCGCGTGGGCAATGGTAACGCGACCAGGGGAGCCAGCTTCCGACTCGGCCTTCATCGCGCGGCTAATCAGCTTGCGCAAGACCAGGAACAAGAGGCCAGGCAAGATGAATGCGAGCGTCCGGAATAATTGCACGTCGCTTTGGGCCGCAGGAAGAAACTCCTGGGCAACGCCGCCGGAAAGGATCATGAAGAAGAGAGCGACGAAGGTCCAAAGGCCCAGGTCGCCTGCGGAACGCGGATTTACTCTGCTGCGGAGTGCTTCCATGACTTTCCTCAAGAAAATGCCGCGAGGCGGCGACTGAAGGCAGCCACCCTACTCCTTTTCCTCCGGCCCCTTATCAAGCGGCCCCGATCTCTTTCGGCCAGACGGTCTTGAGGTAGGTGGGAATCGCTGACGATTCCCTCGGCCCGACCAGAACCTGCCAGCCGCTTGCCTCCTCGAGCTTGCCCGACATCACCGCCACGAATCCCGGAATTATTATCTTTTTGTGCTCGACTATCTCTTCGAGCTTATTGTCCTGCATCGCCTTGGCGACGGTTTTCTCGCTGAGTTTGTCCCCCGAGTATGCGGTGAGAACCGATGTGCCCTCGGTATCTACGACAAGGATGTAAGCGGGGACGCGGCTTGCCTCGACGTCCCCCTCGACGGTGTAGTAAGTAAGCGAGAAGTTGGTCGTGAAGAGAACGGGGGACTTCGAGTTGGGCTCGCCTACGGTGTAGACCTTGGGCTCGACTTGGATGGGCTTCTGCGGGTCGGTGTAGATGTTCTGTCTGGTGGTTAGGAGCGGAAGGATGGTCCAGGGCTCGTCGCTATTGACGACGATGAGGCCGGCGTACTTGGCCATGAACATGCAGGCGCGGGCTGCTTCCTCGAAGGGGTCGTCGGCTCCGGTGAAGATGATGGGCGGATAGCCGAAAGGGCGGAAAGTTCTCTTGAGAGCTGCGCGGCGCGATATCGTCAGGTTAGTCAGGAGCTGCTTGGGATCGGTAGTCGCGAAGTCCAGGACCAGGTCCTCGACTCCCTCGCCCTTTATCTGTTCGGTGAGGTCCGCCAGTTCCTCAAGTGTGGAGGCACGTGCAACGAGGGGGCATTTTTCTGTCTTAGCGAGAGCGGCCATTTCCTTCCAGTTATCCTTATCGGCAGCGTGAATGAGCGGTCGCTTGTTAGCGGACGCTTTCAGTGCGGCGGCCATATTCCCAGGAGAATCGCTAATCAGGACGAGCAGAAGGTCCGTTTCGTTTGCGGCGATTTCAGCGGCTTGCTTGAACTTTTCGGCGTCGGCGCTGGAGTTTTCGATGGCGGCCCCTTCGAGTTCAATATCCATCCCGACCCTGACGAACCTGAGAGCGGCGATTCGCTTGTACCTCTCGCGGAGTTCGTCGGGGGCGAGGGTGTCGGGAACGCGGACGGCGACGCCAGCGGGGTTGTAGAATTTCTCGTCGTGTCGGAAGAGGACGGTTTCCTCACCTATCTTTATTGCGCGTTCGCCGACGCCGATTGTAACGCCGCGGATGGGAGGCGCGGAGGCCTCATCGAGCGCCGCCTTTGCCTCTTCACTCACGTGGGGGCAGTCGCTGAGGTTGGCCTTTTTCTGAGCAAGTTGCATAGCGAAGGCGAGGCAGGTTGGTCTTCCGCAGTCGCGGCAGTTCGTCTTTGGCAGCAGTTTGAATATCTCCAATCCGCTGAGGGCCATACGTTTTTTCCCCTTTCAGAACATGGGATCCATTTTGAGCACGGGATGGTCTTTCTGGGTTATGAATTCGAGGACCTCTTCCTCGGTGTGGCAGGAGGCTTCGTCAGCGACTTTGTCAAGGAAGTCTTCGCCGAGTCGGAACTCTTCGGCCCTCTCTTTCACCATGTCGCCTATTTCTTCCTTGAGCATTTTGGGCATCCAAGTCACGCGGGCCAGGCCGCCGTCGGCGGTGATGAATTTGCGCGAGTAGATGTACTGTTTGCTGTGGCCGACGAATCCCGGAGTCTGGTTTCCGCCGCCGACGGAGCCGGCGAGGGTGGAGAACTTCATGCCGCAGGGTGTCATATCAGGGAATTCGCGGTTGACGATCATGATCCCGTTTGCCATGGGCAGCATTGCCGAGATGCACTCGAAGCATCCGCAGGAGGTCATCGGGTCGGTGATCATGCTGTAGGCGCTGAAGCGTTCGAGGGTGCGATTGGAGTTTTCGTAGACGAACTTGTTTACTTTTTCCCACTGGCCGAGTTTTTCGTCCAGCAAAGCGCCCTTTTCGACGGGCTGGTTCGGCCCGGAAGGCGTGATTTCGTAGGCTGCGCGGCCATCGAGCCAGTTGTAGGCTCCGCAAAGGCCGGGCCTTTCCGGGGTGATGACGCACACGTGATTCGGCGCGAAAGACTGGCAGAGACTGCAAGAGTAGAAGGTATCGACCGACTCGTCGGTCATGCCGGCCAGGCGCGCATCGCGCTGGTGGAATACCTTCCTGGCGATGTCTTGGAATTTCTCGACATCTTTGTCCTCGGTGTAGAGCTTTACCTGAACCTTATCGACGATGGCGGAGTACTGGCTGTGGAACTGAGCGTGGAGTAGCTTGCCGAAGTGCTCGAGTGTGAGGCCGGCGGCGCGGGCTTCCTTGCTTACCCTGACCCAGCTGATGTCACGCTGGCCCATATGGAAAATTCCCTGCGCCTCGTTAAGGAAAGTGTGAACTTGCCTTTCGAGGATCGGCTCGAAGTCCGGCTGCATTTTCCTCCCGCTGACCTCGACGACGATGCCGAGGGGAAGCTTTGTACCTTCCTCGACCTCGTCGAAGTCAGTGCCGATGACCTCAACCTTGCCGTCCTGCACCTCGGAGGAATCCTTGGAGGTAACCCACTCGAAGGCTTTGGTCTTCTGGCCGCCCATTTCGACGTAGGTATCCTCCTTGCG
>CAZUUK010000011.1:0-3176 GCA_964622675.1 uncultured Planctomycetota bacterium
GGTCGGGTCGACATCGTACACGGCTACCTTAACGTTCCGCACGGGGGTCGACCACACGTTGTGGACGGTGACGAGAATGAGGCGTCTGTCCTCCCTGTAGTTGATGTCTCGAGCGGAGAGGCCCGGATCGGGCGCCAGCTCGGGCCGCTTGCCTCGCTCCAACTGGTCAACTTCTATGATGTAAGTCTTGCGGGGCTCAACCGTGACGCGAATCGGCGTTCCGCGCTGCGGCAGCACGAACTCGCGCTTTTCGGTGACTGAATCCATAACATCATGCTCATCCGAATCCGGTCCGTATCTGAGGAGGTATTTCCCGGCCGGCTCGAGCTCCCACGGCACGATGCCGATCTCGCGCGTTTCCGGCGCAAGGCTGTGATAGTAGATGCGGAAGCCCTGCGGGTCGGATGCCATCAGCGCCGCGGCGAAGTCCTTGGTTGTATCCTCATAGGTCACCGCCGCCTCCATGTACCGACCGACCCACTTCGCGCCTGTGGGAATAACCAACGGCGCCATCCAGCCGCCAAAGGCCACGCGGTCCGTGGCGGAAGCTTCCGTAGTCATGAGAGGCCAGCGCACCTTCAATCTATCAACCACGAACTCGCACCTCTTGACGATCTCGGTCTTGGTGAGGCGATTTCCCAGCTCGCCCCTTCGGCCCTCGAGGGTGCGCTTTGCATCGCGCCACGCTTCGACCTCCTTAAGGTTCTGAGCAACCCACTTCTCGCTCCCCAGCTCCGGGGCAGTCTCCTCAGCCTCGGGCTTTTCCTCCTGACTTTTCTGCCGGGGGCCGGGAGCATACTTCTGAACGAGTTCGTATTCCAAACGAAGCGGCTCGAGATACTTGGTGTCGCCTGTCTGCTCATAGGCGGTTGTCAATACGCCGCGGAGCAAATGCTTGTACCGCTGACCTTCCTTCCCAGCCCAGTCGTAGTTGACCGTTCCCGGGGTGTGGGTGGAGGTGTACCAGTTGGGCGAATTCGTCCCGCCGATCAATCCATCGGGGAACGAAACCTCTGCCGGGATGACACCCCTGGGCTTGCCCCGCTCCGTGGACATAGCCGCCGCGCACCAGGCGTCGGCGAGTTCTACGAAGACCTTGGAAACCGCCGGATTCTGGTTGTACCAGAGCACGGCGCGCGCGGGAGCGACGGCGCGATAGTTTATCCAGGAGTCGTTCGTCTGGTCGGCGCTTCCAACCTGCGCCGCCCCGAAAATGTTCGCCCGGAAGTGGCGATGAGCGTTGGCGTCGTAGTCTGTCCAGAAGTCGCGCAGAAGCTTGCCGGTTTTCATGCTGCGCTCTATCCAGACAGGATTGCCGTAATCTATCACCACCATCATCCCCAACGTGTTGCCGGTCCATTCAGCGGTGTGTTCGGCATCAGCGAGGGGAAGGCAGAAACCGATCTCGGGGTCCACTTCCGAGAGATTCCAGACGCCCTCGACGAGCTTGCCCGCACCCCGGATCAATAGATCCGAGACGCCGCGGCTTATGTAGCCCATGTATCCGAAAGCGCCGATGAGTTCGACGTCATCCCCCCAGCCGCCTCCGATGGTTCCTTCCGGCAGTTGCTTAAATTTGAACCAGTACTCGGACCAATCAACTAGATGGCCGTATCCTTGGTAAAGCGCGCGCACCCAATCCGGAGAATCCTCGACCTTCGACTCGTAATCCTGCATGAACCAATCTGCGGCATCGGACCCATCTCCGTAGGGCTCCCATTCCCAGTGGAGGAAGTATTTCACGTAGCGGTTATCGGGAAACTTCTCTTCCAGGTTCTTGAAGATCTCGGCCTCAGTCCCCAGCGTCGGCATATACGGGAGGAGCATGTGGGCGGCGCGCGCAATGTAAAGCTGCGACTTGTAGTAAAGAGGCGAATGCTCCTGAATCAGCCACCACCAGCCGACAGCCTTATCGTTTTCCATGAAGTGGTTTTTCCCCAACTCGCCGCGCGTCAGATGCATAGTGAGCGCCTTCTGGAAGTATTCCGCATCCTGCAATGCTTCCGCCGCACCGTTCTCTTCGGGATGGGCCGCGACATGCTCGCGTAGGATCTTCAGCGCTTGCGGGACGAGTTCCTTTTCCTTCTCGACTTCAGGGCGCCCGGCAAGCCAGAGGGCGACTATCGCCCTTGCGGCCTGTGCTTGGGGTTCCGTCACCCGCTGAAGCGCCGCCAGGGCAGCCATAAAGTCTTCTTCGTTGAATTTGGAAACGGCCTCCCCCAGCGCAGGTGACCGTACTGGCTCGGTCAATTCGAGGTTATCGTTCTCTCCAACTACCGGCGGCGGTACGTGCGGAGTGATCTCTATCGCCATAACACTGTTGTGAACGAACGGAAAACCGATGTAGTAGTACGGCGGGTCCTTTTCTTTGGCGTTCGCCCAGTAGTGTTTCTTGTAAGGGTTATACCACTCTCCCTGCTCGGCCATCTGCCGGTCGTAGTAGCTCTGGTTTTCTGTGAGCTTGATACGGACGAAGCCGCCGTCCACCATGACAGTGCCGCGAACGTGCGTCCACCACCCAAGCGGATTCTTTACCAAGGCCCGGTAACCGCCCGGCGTCCAGGCCGCCATGCGCTCCCCCGCAAGCTTCCCGTTGATGTCCACGTCTATAGACCCGACCACCTGAAACATGTCACCGACCAGAACGGAGACGCGATACGTGCCGTTCGGCACATCAGCGCGAAAGACCAGGTCGCTCTCACTTGTCACCCCGTCGCGGTTCAGGTCGGTGAGGTTCTCCTCGAAAACTTTGTCTGGGGGAACCCAATTGCGTGTCGGCGGCGCCGGCTTTTCGAACTCGACTGAGTTCTGGGCTGTGGTTTCCCAGCCGTATCCCTTCGCCTCGCTATAGGAATCTTCCGCCATCAGCCGCTGGTAGCCCGCCATAACCGGCGAGCCCACCGTCCCACAGTCAAGACGCAATTGGGTTGCAGCAGCCCTCACCCAACCGCCTGCCAGCGAGACCGCCGCAAGGACAGCCACTACCAGAACGTGTTTCACACGCAGCTTTCTGCCGTCCATTCTTGCTTTCCTCCAGTCTTGATTTCGCGTAGAGACTCGTTTGCTATCGCAGCCCGAACCACAAACACAAACTCCATCCCCACTAATTTGTCCCCCGCCGTAAGAAAGTCAAGGAAAAGCGAGTAAAACTTTGTAACGCGCGAAGCCGGGAACTC
>CAZUUK010000011.1:3276-12246 GCA_964622675.1 uncultured Planctomycetota bacterium
AACTCGGTGGGCTCACAAGACCGCCGACAGAAAGGCTGAAATCGGAGTCCCGCCCCGCTCAGAGTCTCTCAGCCGGCACATGCCGGTCACAGGGCTCGGAAAGAATTTTACAGGGCTGGCAGCCGGGGTTTGGACGGTTCGGCAGAAAGGCACGGCATAGTCCGACGCCGTGCCTTCAGCGTGGCTCTCCCGATTCGAGAGAGACTTTCCCGCCCGTCCGCACGGCGTAGAGCGGCCCGACCAGCGTCTCCCGCACCTGAAGCATATCGCTCCTGATGCTCAACACCGTTTCCGGATGTATCGTGCCCTTGATCACGATGCGCGCTCCCGGTCGACCGCAGAGGTCCGCTTCATCCCTCTGTATGTCGGCATGCTCATACCTTTCCGTGTCCACCCTTTCGACCTTCTCCGTAACCGGCTTAGTGGGGGCCTCTGACGCTTCATTTTCGACATCCTTTTCCGCGCTCGCTGACGGATCCATTCCTGCAACCAGATGTGTCGGGACAAGACCCTCGCTCCCCGCCTGACCTACGACAATCCCGCCAAGCGCTGATATCTCCCCACCAACAACCCGGCCTCTGGGAATGGAGACCATGCCACCCGCCTTTACAGTTGAATTCACGATCTCCCTCTCGACAACTATGTCCTCACCCGCTTCGACTTCGGCGTTCAGAATGAACTTTGCGTGAATGCTCCCCGCGGCTTTGATCGTACGGCCCTCACCCCCCGTCATCCCTCCATGAACCGTGATGCCACCGCCGGCTAGAATGTCTGCAGCTTCCACGGTTCCCATTACCTCAACCTCACCGCCCGCTTCGATGCGCGAGCCGCGTAGAACATCCTTTTTCACCACCACCACTCCAGGATAAATGATGTATCCCGTCTCCAACCCGACGCTTCCCTGGACCGTGTAAATCTCGTCCACGGAGATGACATCCGAAGCCCACCGAATTCGGCCCTGTGCGGCAGCGTAAAAATTTCGAGTCCCGTCTTTTTCCTCAACCTGCACGTTTGGACCGCCGAAAATGCGCGGTCGCTTCGGTTTGGGCACCCGGATCCGGTTCCCCAAAACATCGCGCCCATCACGCCCCGCCACGGGATTCATAGCCCTGGCCAGCAACTGTCCCTCCCTTACCGTGACCTGGGCGGTACGGCGCCAGTAGTCTATTGCCCCAGTATTCTCGTCAACGGCAAAGGAAGAACTGAAGAAGTCCTCGGTCCACTCGATCGCGCCGTCCTTCCCTGGTACGGGCTCTTCGCCCTCGGCTATAACCACGTTTACCAGACGAGGGTTACTCTCGGCGGCGTGACGAAGCAATTGCTCCAGTTCGCTGGGCGTGGGGGGGCTAGCGATGCCGAGAGATGATAGCTCTTGAACTATCCGCGCCGCGAGGGAGGCCATATCCTCACCAGGCATAGGGCAGTCCAGAAGGACGCCCATGCGGTCGGCGGCGACGCGCAGCTTAAACTCCGTCAAACCCTCGCCCACAGCACCTGCCCTTCAAAGTTGGAAAGCAGCACCTGAATCCGAACGCTCACGCCGCATACGGCGGTACGTATGGAGGCAGGGCGCCTTCAGTTGCGGCGCGGCCATCAACATGAAGGGAGGCTCACTATTCGTGCCGCTCCAATGCGAACCACCGCCCGTGCCGAATAGATGTCTGCGCCTTGGCATACGCGCCCCTCTTCGCCCAGATTGCCGCACCGGCCGATTTCAATCTACACCGGATAAAAGGATAAGGACTCCATGATTAATATCGGCAACCAACGGAGGAAGAATGTAAAATATTGTAAGTGTTGAGCCATTCACGAGCGGTACTGAAGAGATGGGCTGCTAATACGCTTGCTCCGCGGTGCTCGCATCCTCAAGCCATTCCCTGGCTGTCTCGGCGGACGAGGAGTCCGGATACGCATCCAAAACCCGCTGCCAGTATTCGCGAGCGGAGGCCAGGTCGTTCAGGTTGTCCATGGAGACCATGCCTGCATAGAGCAGGGCGCGGGGAGCTTCGACGCTGCCGGGGTATTCATCTGCGATGCGCTGGAATTCGGCCACGGATTCCTCCAGCCTTCCCGCGCCCTGAAGATGCCGGGCCAACTGTATCGCCCAGACGGCCGTATCAGGTTCATTTGGATACCTCTCCAGAGCCGCACCGATGATCGCCGCCGCCTCGTCATATTCACTTCTGGCTGCCATTGCGTTTGCAATGAGGTCCACAGACTGGAGGTACTTTTCCATGTCGCCCGGGTAGTAGGCTTCCGATTTCGCAAGGCACTCCCAGCCCAGGGACTCCGCCAGGTCGAATCTGGCTCTGGATTGGTGGGCCCTTCCGGCGAGCCGCAGCATTTCAAACGAGGCGTATTGCAGCACATCGTCATCCTCCGGGTCCTCAAGGAATGCCTTCCACATCAGCGCATGCTCACCCACCTTCCCTCCCACCCCTCCTATCTCCTCAAGCCAAGACCGGAAAGGCCAGCCATCGGTTCTGCTTCTCACTGCGGCCAGACCCATTTCCGTGAGGCAACTGCAGAGCTCGTCCTCGGTCCATCCATCGGTCAACACTTGCTCGAACGTATCCTGTGCCAGAAGAACATCCTCAGCGATGGAGATGATCGCCAGTCTGCGTCTTACCTCTTTCTTGATCCACTCATTCGCGGAGGATGCCAGGACCTCCTGTGCGAGTCTGACCGCACTTTTGGGATCCCAGGACGAGTAGATGTTGGCGAGCTCGAGCTTGGCCTGTCCGGCAATCGAGGGGTCGGGGCAGTGCTCGGCGATTTCCTCCAGTAGCTCACCCATTTTCTCCCTGTTGACCCTGCGCAATGATTCAGCCAGGGCCAGCCCCGCCTCGTACGCATCAATAGTCTCGCCGCCCTCCTTGAGGCCGTCCATGCAGATGCCCCAAAGCTCTTCGAGCTCCGGTATCGTTGCCATCCTGGCCGCTCGCGTGATCAATTCCCACTTGGCTTTTCTCGCGGCCTGATTAGCAGGGTCGGCTTCCAATACGTCGGCGATCCATTCCATCCCCTCCAAGACGCTGTAAGCCTTGAGGTGATAGAGGCCGAACCTTTCCACGGCTTCCCACGCCGCGACGGAATCCGGATACTCCAATATCACGGTCTCGTACTCGGCCAGAGCGTCTTCGCGGTCCCCAAGGCCCCACAGGCATATGCCCTTTATAAGGTGGGCCAGTGCGCCCGCCTCGGTGCCCGAAAGCGTCGAGATGATCTCCTCCATCAGGAGGATTGCTCCCTCGTAGTTGCCCTGCGATAGCAAGTCCTTCGCTGTGCCGATGCGAGCGTCCGCTTTGGCCAGCTCTTCGTAAGCCGGCAGCCACCAATCTTCGACGAACACGCTCTCTTCGTACAGCCTGGGGTCACCTGGCTTGGCCGGCCTGGGGGCTTCTACGGTCTCCTTTCCGCTCTCTGGTTCGGAGACGGCGCTGGAGGGAGAGGGCGCACCCTTCGCGACCGCGCCGGCGGGCTGCGGCCCGCCCTGACGAGGTTCGGGGGCAAGGAGGACCCACTTCAGCAAGATAATTGCGACAATGATGCATGCGGCCCCGGCGGCCGCAAGCAGCTTCCTCATCCTGCTTACCTCCTGAGAGTTGCGTACTTTTCCCTACCAACGACAGCGGCCGGAAATCCGATGCGTGCTGCACTGCCTCCCGCTTCTCGCCGTCCGCAAGTGAGCCGCAATGGCCTCATCGTGAGCCCTCGAGGGACTTGAGCCGTTCTTTCGCATAGACCACGTAACCCGAATCAGGATATCTCTCTATGAGCGTCTGGTATGCCTCGCGGGCTTTGGCCGGGTCCTTGAGTTGGTTTTGGTAAGTATCTCCCATGACATATAGGGCCCTGGGTGCGGCCACACTGTGTGGGAATTGGTCTATGACCCGCTCATACTCGGCGATCGCCTCGTCGAGCCTGCCGGCGTACTCGAGATATGCGCCCAGCGGCACCGCCCACTCTGCCGCCTCCGGTTCGTCCGGAAAGCGATCCAGACTCATGCGCAGCATGTCAGCCGCAGCACCGGGGTCTCCCCTGGCGCGCATGGCGCGAATAATGAGGTCGACTGCTCTCATATACTTGCCGAAATTCACCGGGTCATCCTCTTCGGCCTTTTCAAGGCAATAGATGCCCATCTGTTCCACGAGATCATATTGCTCCTTGGCCACGTAGGCATTTCCAAGGTCCCTCAGCACGTAGAACGTGGCCTCCTCTAATGCTTCCGGCTGCGAGGGATTTTCTATAAGGGTTTTCCAAATCCGCGCATGCTCGCCAACCTCCCCTTCCCTACCGGCAAGATATGTCATCCAGGAGAGAAGCTCCTTTTTGTCAACTCCTTTCGCCAGCGCCGTTCCCATCGAGGTGCTGAGGAAATAACAGAGAGAATCCGCGGGCCAACCCTCAGATGAGACCTCGTCGAACATGTCTCGGGCCATGACGATATCGCCTTGGGCCACATACGCTGCGAACATCAAGCGCTTGACCTGCTTTTTTATGCCCTGATCCGCCGATGAAGAAAGCACCTCGTTTCCCAGACGGAGGGCGTAGTCGGGGTACGATCCAGCATATCGCTCGACCAGCTCAAGCTTGGCCTGCCCGGCAATCGTCGGGTCCGGGCAGTACTGGGCGATCTCCCGGAACAGCTCGAACATCCTCGACCTGTTGTACCGGGGGAGCGCCTTGGCAAGCGCGAGTCCAGCCTCATACGCCTCAATCGGCTCGTCGCCGGCTTTGAGCCCGTCCACGCATATCTGCCATAGTTCCTCGAGGTCGCTGAGCTGGCCCTTCCTGGCGGCTCGCACGATGAGCTCCCACTTGGCTTTTCTGGCAGCCGTGTTCGCCGGGTCCCTTTCAAGAACGTCGATGACCCAATCCATTCCGGCAAGGATGGTATCTGCACCGAAGTGGCACTGCCCGAACCTGTTCACAGCCTCCACAGCCGCGACGGATTCAGGATACTCCAATATAACTTTCTCGAAATCAGCCAGCGCCGACTCAATATCACGTTCTCCGAGAAAGGCTATGCCCCTCATGAGATAGGCGAGCGCGCAAGCGTCGGTGCCTGGGAGGCTTGAGATGATCTCGTCCATCAGAATCCGAACGCCCTGGTAATTGCCCTGCGACAACAGTGCCTTCGCTGTGCCGATGCGAGCGTCGGCCTTAGCCAGCTCTTCATACGCCGGGAGCCACCAATCGTCGAGGAGTACGCTCTCTTCGTACAGCCTGGGGTCAGTGTCGGGTGGCGGGCTGGAGGCGCTTGCGCTATCCTTTTCGCTCTTTCCCTCGGGAGCGCCGGACGGAGGAGACGGCTCGCCCTTTTCTCCAACGCCCGCAACTTCCGCCCCGCGCGGCTGGCCTTGACGAACCTCGGGAGTAATCAGGACCCATCTGAGCAACAAGATAGCGGCTGCGAGAATCGCCGCTCCCGAGATCAAAAGCGCCTTTCTCATCGCCCTCCCCTCCTTGCGGGTTAGCGAGTCAGGCTTCCAGCGGAAAGAATCCGAACGCCTTGCGGCAAAGGGCTCCCTCCCTGTTACTTATGTGCAGCAAAGCGGCTGCAGTTCACCAGGAATTCCGCTTTTTCCGAGTGCGCCCCATTTGCAGGCAACCCGACCAGGTCAACCTAGGACTTGACTTTATTTTCCCTCTCGCGCCCCGGAAAGCAATGGTTGCTACGCGAGTCCGGATAGCCTCGCAACCGAGACCGCGGAGAGAGTCCTACGGTTGGGCGGCATCACTCCGTCGGATATTTTAGCCCCCAGTGCTTTCTCATCTCGTCCATGACGCCCATGATGGAAAGGCTTTCATCGAGCGGCATGATATTGCTTTCCAGCTTACGCTCCCGGATGCAGCGCATGACCTCGGCCGCCTCGTAATTGTATCCGTTTCCCTCGAACGGCATCTCAACCGTCTCCTCCTGCTTTCGCCCGACGGTTAGGGTCGCCTTGGTCGCGCACCAGAAAGAATGATGGACCCTGATTGCTCCCTCGGTTCCCAGGATGTGAGCTTCGGAGGGTATCCTGGTCCGGATGGCTGAGGAAACGCGAGCCAGGACGCCTCCTTCGTATTCAAATATCGCGATTGACTGCTCGTCCACGCCTGTCTCACCGATGTGCGCTGCGCTCATTACTCTCGCGGGCGGCCCGCCCAGCGCCATGAATACGAAGGCGATTGTGTAGCAACCCATATCAAGCAACGCGCCTCCTCCCAGCGCCAGCTTCAAATCGCGCGCCTCGGGATTCCACGACGTGCGAAAACCGACATCCGCCGAAACCATCCGCACCTCGCCGATGACTCCCGACGAGAGCCACTCCCGCACCTTTACCATGACCGGGAGAAAGCGCGTCCACATCGCTTCCATCAGGAAGAGCTTTTTGCTTCGCGCGACGCTTATCACCTCTTTGGCCTCGGCGGCATTTATGGTGAAGGGTTTCTCGCAGAGTACCGCCTTCCCGGCATTCAGTGCTAGAAGGGACTGCTCTTTGTGGAAAGGATGCGGCGTGGACACATAGATCACGTCCACGTCCGGATCCCCAACCAGATCTGCGTAACTCCCATAGCGCCGGGCCACCTTGAATTCATCCCCGAATTTGTCCGCTCTTTCCTTTGACCTTGAACCGACGGCGACGAGTTCCGCATCCGGAAGGAAATCCAACGCCGGCGCAAACTGTCTGGCAATGTCTCCCGGGCCGATTATCCCCCATTTGATCGACTTGTTCATTCACTCACCTCTCCGTGTCCGCGTCACTAATAATGTTTTGGGAGGAACTAGATGCGCCTGGCGCACCACTGAATTCCGCGCTCGACCACGGTGCGAAAGCTCGGGTGCTCCCACGCCAGCTTGTCGTGCCCCAGCTCCATGCAGAACACGCGCGCGTTCTTGTACTGCCGTGTCCACGCCAGAGTCTTCATGCTCTCAGGGTCATTGGCGGCGAGTAAGATCTCGCTCCCCTCGCCGGCGTCCGGCATCTGGTATGCCTCCTCTGTGACGTCGAACGGCTGCAGCCCCTGCGTGATTGGGTGGTTCGGGTTGGCGATTTCAACGCGGAGCTTGTGATCCATGACGTATCTGAAGTCTACGGTCCGGTTCTCAATCCCAACTATCTCGTCCCAGACCGGCCAGTTGCCATACTGGAGTACGGCGTGATGCAGGAGGAAGATGCCCTGGTCTCGCTCGCCCAGTTCCATCAGCGCCGACTTGGGCTTCCCCTGGTACCACTTGAGCCCCTCGTCCGTCGGCTCACGACCCAGCATGCTGAAGAAAAGGATCACTTCATATTGTTTCCTGGCCTCGGCGGGATGGAAGTCGTTATCAACGGAAAGGCCGATGGAGTCAGGCGTTGCGGCGAAGTTGTCTAGGTGCTGTATGTACGCATCGGTGCCGGGGATGCTCCGAAACAATTGATGAAAGCCCTGGACATCATACGGATGCCCCCCAGTCACGACCGCCACCTTGATTCTCTCTTCGCTCATCGACTGCCCCTTTCTTAAGTATCACAAACTTAACGCTGCCCGAACGTAGTACCGATCGGGTGCCATTATCGCTCAGCGGCAATCAGAGTTCCAGATACCACAGCAGCATGGTCTCGTGTGCGATCTCCGGGCATCCGAGGTATCCGTAGCGGTTGATGGCGCCCAGTTTGCACCCTTGCTTTTGATAGAAGCGGCACGCTGCGACGTTGATGTTCTGCGTCTCCACCTTGAAGAGCTTGCAGCCTCTCTCCCGCGACCAGGCGAGGGCGTGCCGAAACAGGGCCGAGCCGATCCCGCGCCGCCTCATCTCCGGGCGCACGCGAATGTCCCACAGCACAGCGAGGTCTTTCCGCCCCTTGAGCATGTTGACCGCCGCTGTATCGAAGGCTACGGTCGCGCCGCCCACGTGGCGAGACCCGTCGAACGCCAGGAAAATCCCCCACTTCGAGACGTCGAACATCTGAGGCCATCTGGTGGGCCCTTCATCCTCGTAAGAATCGTAGTCCTTGACGTAGGGCCGCTCTACCTTCTCCTCGCGGAGGACAATACCACCCAGCCCGTCCTCAACCAACTGGACACGAAGCGCCCGGCTGACCTCGAACGCGATGGAAATATCGCCAAAAAGGGGAAGCTCAGCGGCTCCCACTTCGCGAATTTCGACGCTCATGACTTTACCTCTTCCCTCGCCGGCATTCCAGCGCTGCAGAGAGCCGGCTTAGCGTCGGCACGACATCATCTCCAGGTGACTCATATACTACCTCGATCGTACCTCACATTCATCTCGTCAAGGCGAGCTCGCGCCCCCGCCTGCGCGTCCGCGTCAAGCCAGCTTACGATTTCCAGGAACAACTGAATCCAGTATCTCTCCCAGTACTTGCGCGGCGTCGAACGGCCCATTTGAATGATTCTGGGCCCGTCCGCAACTGGAAGGATGAGGAAGTCAACGGGAGCAATCTTCCTGGCCTCCTCCATGACTTCGCCATATCTGCCCTCCGTGAATGTAGTGATCCGGTCGTAGCTGTCCTTGTGCGCGATGATGTATTGCGCCATCCGCTCGGCAAGTATGGGCTTCACGTGAGCGTAATAGTCTCGATTGAAATGTTTCACGCCGCCTCCGCGCAGGTTAGCAGGGTAGACGTCTTCGAGTTCGTAGGGCACAGGTCCTATCTTGCTGGCGAGGACTACGACGTGAACAGGGCACATTTCGAAGTCTTCGCTGGGGTCACACCCCGTGGCCGCCGCTATCGCCCGCCTCATAGACGCATGTGATGGTGAGGAGGAGAACGGACGCCTTACGGAGCACTGCAAGACCACAAGAAATCTCTTATCCCGCGGCGGCTTGTATTCATTGACTACGTAGTCGTGGAAGGCCACCGCAGGTTCATCGCCGATTTCCAGCCTGCGTTGACCCCCGGCTCCGGTTGCCGCGACGATTCCCCGAAGCTCCCGCTTTGAGGCCGCCGTGCGGTGTCCAATCTCTCTCGCCCAGCT
>CAZUUK010000011.1:12346-37090 GCA_964622675.1 uncultured Planctomycetota bacterium
CGCCAGGGAGCGGATCAAGCCCAGATGCAGTTCGCCCTTTTGCCCCCAGCCGCGCTTCCCCGATGCGATTTTTGGGCGGAAGGTTTCATACAACTCATAAGCGACTTCCTCCAGGCTTTCGGGCTCGAAGGCAGCG
Organism: uncultured Planctomycetota bacterium; assembly: GCA_964622675.1. Taxonomy (GTDB): domain Bacteria; phylum Planctomycetota; class DG-23; order CAZBND01; family CAZBND01; genus CAZUUK01. The sequence continues at coordinate 12,483 of CAZUUK010000011.1, forward strand.
GCCAGTGTTTCCATCGCCGCGCGGGTGGCATCCAGCGATTCGGCGAACTTGGTTTCGAGGTACTTCTGCGTCTTCCCCGGGTCAATGGGCTTGTCCTTGACGACGGCGCGAACTCCGTCCCCGGTGTTCTTTGCCGGGACCGCGCGGCCACAGATCTTCACCCAGAAATCCTCGCCCAGACCGACTTTCTTGGGCGGGCCGCCTCGCTCAGGCGCCTTCGGCTCGCCAAACACACCAATCATGCGTCCCTTCGACTGTGCGTTCAGCCCCGCGACGGCTTTGCCGAGAGTGAGGGCGGCCTCGCGGTCGTACCCTATGCGCTCGGCAACAACCGTGGCCCACAAGGTGAGCACCGGGGCGCGATTAATCATGACAATACTATCGTCCATCTCACGTTCCTCCCAACAGGCTCAGCCATATGGTACGCCAACCTGTGACTCGAATCCACAACCGCTAGCCGTCGGCTAGTCTCGTCCGCTCCGAATCCAACTGCGAGTCTATCCTGTGCCGCCTCACTTCAAGTCGCTCGAGGAGCTGTGAGGCGAAGTCAGGCGTATCGAGGTCGGTCTCCGGGGTTATGCGGAAATCCGGCCTCCAGGGGGGGCGAGTGATCGAGAGCTTTACCTCCTTCTGCTGGACGCGTGGGACAATGCACCTGGCTCCTCTGTAACGAACGTACATACTCCGCGGGCCATAGACGAACTCGCACTCGTCAGGCACGATTCTCTCGAGCAAACGGATGAGTTCTCTGACCTTGTCTCTGATCGTCACATTCGACCGCGAAATGAACCACTCCGGCCCGTAATCGACGGGAGGCGGCTCGAGGTAAGCGGGGAGGAAAACATCCTGATTGGTGGTCGGGGGCCGCAGGTCCAGCGTTTTCCGAGGCGGCCAGCACATCTCTCGCTTCGAGCTGAACCTGAAACCCGACTCCCAGAGAACAGCGGCGACGGGGCTGACGTCAATGGGATGGCCGTTCCAGTCGCGAATTCGGATCTGCGGCTGCCAGCGCGTCATATCCTCCTTGGTTTTTTCGATGCAGCGGACGAGCTGGTGCCAGTCGAGCGTGGCGAGCTGAGAGACGCGGTTGTTGCCCCTGTTGTAGAGCAAGACCTGTCCGGCCTGCGTCAGGAACTGAACGTCAAAGTTCCCCCTCCTCTGGCGCTGCCAGAAGACCTTTCCTCTTTCATCGAGGATATCTAAGCACATGGCGTACAGGTTAGCAGGGTCGTGGTTCGTCAAGCAGAGCAATGGTTCGTCGGTGAGGTAGCCGAGATGTTTGCCGTCGCTCCGGCGCGCACGGCAATCGCGCAAAAGCTCGATGGCTTCGGGCAGGCCGTACTGCTCGCCCTGATGGCTTTCGATGAAATAGCCGCGACTGACCTTTCCGAGGAGTTCGAGGCGCTTAAACTCGCGCAGCAGCGTGGCCCACGAAGGTGCTGCGACTTCGGCAGCGAGAATAGATCTGGTCACGATTCCCCAGCGCGCCAGAAGCTGATGCGCCCAGCGGCGGACAACATCGGATTCGGGGAGCGGGTCCTTAGGCAGCGCGAGGCGTTCGGTGGGCGCCCAGTGGCCCAGCCTCGGGTTGAGCTTTCTCCGTTTCATGCGCGCAAGGACGCGCTCATGGCTATCCCGCCCGCGCATGATCTCGCGCGGCGTGTGCATCAAGTCGTAACAGGCAGAGAGCGTAACTCGGAAGTGCGCGTGCCGTACGCACTCGAACGTGTCGCAGGTGAGTTCGCCACACCAGGCCAGATACCACACGGCGCGCATGACCGCACCCTCTTCGAGACCAGTGGCGTCAAGGACGTCATCGAAGAAGGCGGGTCCGCTATCCCGGAAGAACGTGCGCACGGCGAGGATCGTATCAGCAATGTCACAGTCGGCTTTTTCTTCGACATCGAATTGAAGCGGCGAGGCGCCGGCGAGCCAGTGCATATCCTTGCGGAGGCAAAGCGTGAGCATTCCGCGCCGGATCGCTTTTGTGCTTACGCGCCGCCAGCATACCTCGCCCGAAGCGACGAGTCTGTCAAGCAACTCAGGCCGGTAGTCGGCCACGCGGCCGGGGAGCACTTCGGTCTCCAGCGCTCCCTGGACGATCTCGACCCCTTGAAGCTGGCGGATCACCTGGCGCAAACCGTCCAGCCCTCTCAGCCTTGTGTCTGGGTGCAGGTGCTGCCAGCGGGTCATGAAATCCACCACTTCGTACGGTGCACAGGCCGCCAGCTCACGCTTGAGGTACCGCATCGTTAGCCGATGGATCTCTTCCAGGTTCGCTCTGTCCACCCATTGAGGCGCGGGCTTGGTGCTTGTGTATACACCTCGTGCGACCTTGCCTGCGCGGACTAGAGTCTTGAGGATGGCTTCGACGGCGCCGATGGGCCAGCCGGTATGGTTCATGATCTCATACTGCGTTACCGGGCCGTGGCATTTCAGATAGCGCTCGACGACGGCGGCGCGCGCCGCTGACTGCGGCATCTTCTTGCGCCACCTGGCGGGAATCAGCTCGGCAGCGGAAGCGCTGTCAAAGCCGACAATGGCGCCGTCCTCAACCTTCGGCAGCAAGAGCGACAGCCTCTCACCCTTGCGGCCGAGTGCGAAAGCGTCATGAAACTGCCGCCACAGGTCGGCAGAGACCAGGCGAACAGGATCCCCCTCACATTCGGGCAGACGGATCCCCACGACGCGGGCCTCCCTCACCAGGGGGAGCAACATCTCAACGGCGTTGCCATCGGTCACCGCAGCCAGCGCCTCGACCGCAGCCGGCAGATCGCCGAGATCCCGGATGACCTGCACCAGTTCATCACTTGTGGCAGCCCGCGTTGTCTCGAGCCGGTGCAGCAGGCGTGATTCCAGTTTCTCAATGGCCCGCGCGTCCAACAGATGCGCCATTTGCTCTGAAGTCAGCACCTCCTGGAGCACCTGTCGGTGCAGCCGAAGCAGATGTGCGCGGCGGTCGCGCCCCATCCGGTGGTCGGTTTGATAGCGGTCTTGAATCAGCAGCGACTGCGCAAAGGGTGAGGGTGATTCGACATTGCGAAAAACCACCTCCACCTTCCCTTCTTCGATTCTTCCTAATAGACGCTCGAGGCCCGGCACATCAAGGGAATCAGACATGTATTCGCGCACTACCTCGGCGGTGACTGGATATTCGGGGTGGCCGTGGGCTACCTCATATAGCTCAGCCGCGCGGTGATTCTGGAGCCACAGGGGAACGCGATTGCCCCGCCAGGCACGGAGTATTTGGAAAGAGCATGTCGCGGCGTCGCGGAAGCTGCTGGCGATGCCGGCACCTTCCTGCGCACCTGCTTTCACGACATCGAGGAGGGACTCCTGGCATACAGCAGCCAGAAGCTCCCTAGCATCGATGTTGTGGAGGGGCGGCGCTTCCGTTTCTCTACGGGTCAGCAGAAGGACATCGTTCGAGGCCGAAACCGTCCAGTCCTGGCCAAAATTCTCCTTCACCGCGGAGACAACTGCGATGCCCCAGGTTCTGTTGATACGAGAGCCGTAGGGGCTGTGGACGATCACGTTCAAGCGCCCTAGCTCGTCGCGCCAGGTCTCGACGAGGAGGCGGTGCTCGTCGGGGACAAGCCCGGCAGCCAATTGCTGTTCCCTGACGTAGTCGATGATGGCCTCTGCCGCGTAGGGGCACAGGCGGTAGTCCTTCTGGAGGCGGGCGGCAAGATTAGGGTCGTGCAGGGCTGAGGCGACTTCCCGGCGCAGTTCTCCCACCCTTGCGCCGACCTCGGACGTGCGCGACTCGACGGGGCCCAGCCACCAGGGCACCGTAGGCGTCGAGCCGGGCGCTTCCTCCACCAGAAGCCGATTCTTGCGAACCCCGACCATTCTCCAGGACGAGCTTCCCAGGACGAATACGTCACCCGTGCGAAGGGAATCGTCCACGAACCCCGACTGGACCCTGCCAACCCGCTTGTTGCTGCTCGAGATGACGACGTCGTACTCTGAAGTCTCGGGAATGGTGCCGACGCACATCGCACTCACATGGGCGCTGCTTCTGGTCGGTGACAGTCTGCCGGCAGCGCGGTCCCACAAGATCAGCGGACGGGGCGCATTGGCCATCTGAAAAGGGTGCTCGCCGGCGAGCATACCCAGAACGGCGTCAAATTGCTCCCGCGAAAGCTCCTTGTAAGGACAGGCGCGGCGGATCAGGACGAAGAGCTCGTCCGCGCCGCAATCGCGGGCGGCAACCGCCCCGACGATCTGCTGGGCGAGCACATCCAAGCACCCTTGCGGGATTCGGACCGCATCCACTTCCCCCGCGAACATGGCCTTGGAGATAGCTGCTGCTTCGAGAAGCTCATCGCGTTCGAATATCAACAACCGGCCTTTGCTTGTGGCGTCCAGAAGGTGCCCGGCGCGGCCGACCCGCTGAAGCCCGGTGGTCACCGACTTCGGCGACTCCAGTTGATAGACGATGTCCACGGACCCAATGTCAATGCCCAGCTCCAGCGAGGAGGTAGCGACGAGCGCGTCCAAACGGCCCTCTTTCAGCGCGTCCTCTGCCCTGAGTCGAGTTTCCTTGGACAAAGAACCGTGGTGGGCCCCGATCTTTGTCTTTTCATCAGCCGCCTCACCAAGCCGAAGCGCGGTGCGCTCGGCTTTGTATCGGCTGTTGGTGAACACGAGTGTGGTTCTATGCCGCGATATTTCCTCAAGAAGCAGCTCGTAGGCGCTGGACCACAGGGCTGAGTTACTCGCCTCGAGGAAGTCTCGGAGGGGGGCCATTACCTGCACGTCGAGATTCTTGCGCATGCCGGCGTTTACGATGGTGCACGGACGCCGACCCGTCTCGTCATAACCGACCAGAAAACCGGCGATGTCCTCAAGCGGATTGAGCGTAGCCGAGCATCCCACCCGCTGAAGCACGCCGTCAACGCGTGCCTCCAGCCGCTCCAGGCTCACCGACAGGTGAACGCCCCGCTTGTTGTCGCAGAGTGCATGTACTTCGTCCACGATCACCGTGCGTATGGACCGCAGAGCTTCCGACATCCTGGGGCTTCCCAGCAGCAGATAGAGTGATTCGGGAGTGGTAATGAGGATATGCGGCGGCCTTCGGATCATCCGGGCGCGTTCGCTTTGAGGGGTGTCCCCCGTGCGAACGGCAACCCGGATCTGAGGAAGGCTTCCGCCAGCGTCTTTCCGAATGCCGGCCAGCGGCTCCAGCAGGTTCTTGTGTATGTCGTTTCCCAGCGCCTTCAAAGGGGTGATATAGAGGACATGGATGCCCTTTGGGAGGTCGCCTTGTTCGCCTCGCCGGAAAAGGTCATCAATGGCACACATGAAAGCCGCGAGAGTTTTGCCGGACCCCGTCGGCGCGAGCAGTAAGGTACTGTCTCCGCGCCGGATCACCGGCCATCCCATGGCCTGCGCGGGAGACGGTTTTTTGAATGTCTTGCGGAACCACTGCGCTACATAGGGGCGAAAGCCCGCCACTGCCGACGACGATTTCCGCCGCCCTGACTTTGCGACCGGTCTGCGGGATTTGGTGCGGTTCTTCACGCTCATAAACGATCCTGCTCTCCAGTATCCCCCATCCGCTCAGGAGCCCTTATCTGATCCCAGTCCATGCCTGCATCGCATGGGGTGGGAACTGCAAGAACGCCCAGGCCCCTGCTCCAGAGGCGCATTGCGTGCCTGATTTTCCCTCAGCTTTTTCCACAGGCAGGCCACCAACCAACGCTTCACCGGGCGGCGTCGCCCAGAACGTCGTACACTCGGCGCACGGCGTCTTCACACGGAGGACACATCTCCGTCGTTTCGTCCAGTGGCTGAGCGGCAGAACTCCTTTCTCTTGCCGCAGTTGCCATTACACTCCTCCTCTAGCTTCCTGATTGCCAGGCAATAATGTTAGTAGCATTTTAGTATAGCGATCGGCCCTGCCGTGTCAAGCGCGGTCGCAACAGAAATCGGGATTCGCGTCACGAAGCGCACACGAAACAGCCGTCCTCAACTTCTTGGACGCTGCACCCGAGGCGCTCCCAGCAGGCTTGGCCTCCTCCTCCACTGCCGGGAGCACCTCGGGCGATTTTGTATGCAACTCCGGTCGGGGAAGCGACCGGAACCTATTAGTCTCAGCTCAACGTAGGATACGGGTCCATGGCAGGCCGCGGCTGCTTGATGTGGCCGTGGTCGATGTCCTGGAGCCAGATGCGGATGCCGACGAACAGTCTGCCCGCCAGCCAGCGTTTGACCGCGGTCGCTGAGCAGTGTCACACTTCCCCTCCGCTGAACACGTTAATACCGACTCTTAACCGATGGCCATCACAGTAATGTCACATCTGGCGCGCCCAAAGTTTCATCCAACCGGCCTATTTTCACAGACTCCTCGCAGAAGCTCGCCTGTCATCGCTAGCTGCCCAGCTTGAGGATATATCCCCGGTCGCGCCCCAGAGCCTAACTCCCCTGGGGCCGCCCAGACGCCTCGATGACCCTGTACCGGCTGTTCTGGGCAATCACATGCACCTCGCGGAAACTCTGCCGAAAATGCGGCAAATAGTTGAGGAAAGCGTTCGTCACGACGACGAGGCGGCCGGAACTGGTAAGGTGTCGGTCGGCCTCGCGGATCAGGCGCTCAGCGACGGAATATTCGGTCCTCACCCCCCTGTGAAACGGGGGATTCGATATGATGAGATCATATCGCTTGCGAACATCCGAGAAGACATCCGACGGCCATACGCAGTCCGTGTCCAGTCCATTGGCTTCAAGAGTGAGGCGGGCGGCCTCGAGTGCCATCACATTTGAATCAACGAAATCCACCTTCTTCTTGGGGCGCGCAAGCTTCAACGCGACGCCGATCACTCCCGCACCGCAGCCCAGGTCCAGCACTTTCTTAAATCTCAAAGCGCGAGGGTCAATGCGGTCCAGGAGGAATCTGGTGCCTTCGTCCAATCGGCCGTGCGTGAATACTCCGGGCAGCGTCACCACCTGGAAATTTTTTCCGAAAGCCTCGACGGAATAGGTTTTCCTGCCTTCGAAAGATCTGGCAGCGGCAGACTTCTTCGCCTCGATGAGGACCGAGTGCCGCCCGTGCTGAGAGGATCGGATACTGCCGAAGTAATCCTCTACGAGGAGCTTGCTCGAGCGGATGCTGCTCCTCTTGGAACCAACGATCATAACACGCGCGCCGAGCTGGAGCACGCTGCTGACGCCGGAGAAGACGTACTCTATCAGCTCTTTCCCCGCCGGAAGGCAGATGACTGCGAGGTCGTATGGTTCTTCTGCCTTTTGGCAACGGGGGGCGAACGAGAGAGTTGTGCCTTTGTGACTGATGCCGGCGGAGCCTTCTTCGTCGCGAATGAAGATGGCGTAATCGTTATAGAGGAAGTGCGAACGCGGAAACAAATCGCCGAAAAGCCCCGGCAGCCCGGGCTCGGGCGGCAGGGCAAAGAGCGGGCGTTCGGCTCGAACACCCTCAAGCGCCATGCCTACAAGCTGCGTGCATCCGGAAAAGCTTTTCGAGACCCGTACCATCCGTCGCTTGCCTCAGTAGTTCCCGCCAGCTCCGGGCCGGTCCGCTAGGGAGGTGCTCCGACACTGGGTCGCAGGCCAGGTGCGGGCAACGCCACGCCTAGTAAGTCTCCACCCCGTGGACTTCTAGTTGGTCTTCGACATAGTCCAGGGTTGCTTCCAGCTCCTGAGAGTAGTCATACCTGACCACCTCAACGGCGACGAGCAAGGCCAACTTCATCAATCCGGCGGGCACATCAAGTTGGATGCCATATTCCTTTTCGAACATCGCTTCGGCCAGTTGGGCGCCTTGCTCGGCCATCAAATCCGCTGCGTCCTCCTGTGCCAGTATCGCGCCATAAAGCCCCACGTATTCCCTGAATTGCTTTTCGGCTATGAGAATCGTCAGTGCTGCGAAAAGAGGCGGCGTTCCGGTTTCCGTCACGTAATCCATCCCATAGGCTTCCCAGAGAAGGAAGGGAACGAACCAGCCCCTGAGTTCAGCCGCCAGAAACATCCGTATGCCGACAAGCCTGTCTTCATTCCGACTCACCAATAGATCAACTGCACTCTCCACGCTGACGTCAGCGAACCTTACGGCCAAATCGTCAACCATCTCCGGAGTGTGAGGGATCCCGTTCGCCGACAGGAGCGCCTCTATCGCCGGCTCCAGCCACGGCGCCAGGATGTTCGTCTTGGCAACCACGTAACCTTTACCAGGCATGATGATGGCATTGATGTGCGCTGTGCGATCCGCACCCCACGCCTCGTTGTGGCTTGCGAACCCATAGGCCGACGCCTTTTCTGCGCCACGGTCAGCCTTATCGACCACCTTCATGAATTCATAGTGCGTCTTTGTCCACAGATATTCCTGATGCGGGTGACCGAGCATCAAGTTAGGCATGTCCGGCAATACGGCCCCGTACATTTCTCGTAAATTCATCAGCCCATACCTGTTCCCGAGCCTATTCGCGAGATAAGTATGAGTAGCCGAGCCCCATGAGAATGCTGAACCAGGAAGAAGCAGCGCACCCAGAACGAGTACCATCAGACCTGCAGCCACCTTCGCGATCCATCTGTCTCGCATTTGCTGCCTCCTTTTAGCTCTACCGGGTCCACTCTTGCGCAAACGGCGCCGGCGAGTCATCTCCGTGCGGGTTTTTCCTCGGGCCTAGACAAATTTCCATACTCCTTCGGTGCCCCACAATCCTGGTCGAACCCCTCTTCCCCCCGTGGCAGCCAATTCGGCCGCCCCGTGACTCCACGAGATGCTCTACCGAGAGCCAAAGTTTGTCAAGGGGAAATGGGCGGGAGTACGTAAGACCAGTCTCTGTGAGCACTTACGTGGGGCCGCCGGCGTCCCCAAGGCGGCTGGGATTTCACTCCGGGCCGCCTTCATTCCAGCGGTTTCCCGGGATCATGAAGAGCGTCTCCCTCGGAGGAGGTTATTGAGCGGAGGCCGGTAGATGAGGCCGAGCCGCCGCTCCCACCAGGGTCGGGCGTCGCGGCGCGGGGCGGGTATGGGCCGGCGGATGGCATCGAACAAGAGCCGGTCGCGGACTCTCAGCGAGAACCGGGCCTCGCCCAGCCGCTGCCCGCTCGCGGCGATGCGGTCAGCCTGATCGGGGTGGCTCTCAATCCAACGGATCTTTTCCGCCGCTTCCTCCACGCTGCTGCAAAGGACGACGTTTTCCATGTCCGCAAACCCCAGCGGGCCTTCCTCCTCCCCCTGGCGATAGGCGACGAGGATGCAGCCCCAGGCCAGCGCCTCGAAGTTCTTGAACATGTATTCGTTCATGCCAACGTCGGCACTGATGAAGAAGCGGATGCGGTTGAGGAGCCGGCGGTACTCCTCGCTCGAGCTGGTTCTGAGGATCTGGAGTGGCAAGCTTTCACGGAACCGCGCTAGCATCCTGTTCCGCAGGATATATATGGGATTGTCCGTGCTGCCGACGAAAGCGTAAGGGATGTCACGTTCCCCGCCTTCGTTCGAGAGAAAGTCGTCATCGTAGGATTTGGGGACGCAGACGGCCGACAGCCCCTGCTCGTTGAAACGCCGGCACACGTAGAAGCTCGTGCAGATCAGGGTATGGGGGGGAGAGCGTGGTAGAAATGTTCGAACCGTTTGTAATGACGGTTGTGCGGCTCGAAATTGAACCAGCAGTCGTGTCCCACGATAACCAGATTGGAGAGCGCCCTCAGGTACGGGCCCTGTTTGCGCAGCAGCCTCCACTTGAGGTCCAAAACCACGCGGTCGTACCGCTCCGGGCCCAGGGCGGCCAGACGGGCACCCAGCCTGGTCTGTTCGTCCTTGTCCAGCCGGAGCAAGTCGACGTCCAGGTCGTCCGGCAGATGTCTGAAGCGATCCTTGAGAACGGGCTGGGGATAGCGGCGCTTCAGGATCAGGACCTTCCGGGGCTCCTCGGCGCTGGAGGGCGCCGGCGTGGCATCCTCGTTCGGGCCCGTGTGGGCGTCATTCGCGTTGCTCACTCAAACCTCCCGGCACGAGCCGGTTTTCCGGAACAGTGGCGATTTCGCGGAGCCAGTCGTCAACAGGCCGGTCAGCGGCCACCCCGACGACTCCCTGCTATCCATCTGCGGTCGCCGCAAGTGCGATCATACGAAAGGGCCGGCGGAACTTGGCAGACAGCTTCCCACTCCTTCAAGTACGGTTCGAAAGTAACAAATTGAGCGGCGGAGCCGCGGCTGGACAGTTTTGTTGTCCTGGCCGAAGTAGAATTTTTTGCTTCCGCCCTGCCGTGTGATTTTCGAAGAGCACCTATTGGCGCGCCTGTGGAGCCACACATTAGCCGTTGTCAGACCCGAGGGAAAGGGGTCTATACTATAGTCGGACAGGGACTCGTGCGTGTCAACATTAAGTGCTGCCAGAGAATATAATCGTTTTTGCGAAGCGGGCTCAGGTCGGTCGCGGCGGGCGGATTTGAATTGCCGACCTCCTGGTCCCAAGGTGTGAACCGAGAACGGCGATTCTGCGTAACCGGGAGCGATTTGAGGCGGTTACGTCGAAGAAGGGGTGTGCATATTTTGCATTTCGTCTCATTTTGTGCGGCAAAATGGTCTAAGATCTCAGGTGCTTCCACGAAGCGGCGCCCATCTTGGTGTGGCAAGGTGGTGAGACGGTGGGGTCGAGGCTTGGGGTGTCAGCTCTTGGGTGAGCAACCTGGAGCCGCCATTTTGACGGCCAGTCGGATAGGCCGAAAGCCAGAAGCAGGAGCTTTTGAACCGCAGCGATGAGAGAAGGATCTACGGCGACCCGCGAGCGGCGGCGAAGAGAAGCAGTCTTTGACCTTCGAATGCCTTCGCGCTGCTCATGGATGGTCCGGCGATTGGCAAGCGGCGAATTGTGAGCGAGGAGCAGTTATGAAAAGGACGAAATTGCGGTTTCGGCAGATCCATCTCGACATGCTGGTGCCGGAGCAGTGCCGCGGTGTCGGGGAAGAGTTCGATGAGGCCCAATTTATCGGCGCACTGAAAAAGGGGCATGTGGACTCCGTGACGGTATACGCCATGGGGCATCACGGCTGGTGCTACTATCCCAGCAAGGTCGCCCCTCCCCACCCGCATTTGAAGACGGACCTACTCGGCCGCATGTTAAAGGCAGCCGAACAGGCTGACATCAGCACCAGGGTTTACATCACCGTGGGCTGGAACGACAGGGCCTCACGCGAGCATCCGGAATGGGTGATCCGGCGACCGGACGGGACGCTGGAAGGTCCGCCGGTGATGCATCCTCATAGTGCGCGGCCTCCCGGCTGGTACCGGCTGTGCCTTAATTCGCCGTATCTGGATGAGGTGGTGCTGCCGGTGACGCGCGAGGTTATCGAGACGTACAATCCGGGGGGATTTTTCTTCGACATCACCGGCGAGTATGAATGCGCTTGCGACCGGTGCAGTGCGGATATGAAAGAGCGAGGGCTGGATCCGGACGATCCAGACGACCGAAAGGAGTTTGCGCGGGATGTCTACAAGAATTATCTGAAGAAGATCACGGCGCTTGTGCATGGTATGAACCCGGAGGCGACTATATACCACAACGGCTCCGAGATGAAAGGGCGGCGCGATCTGTACCCCTACTGGGACCACTACGAGATCGAGTCGATTGCGACCGGAGTATGGGGCTACGACCATTACCCGTCGAATGCGCCGTACTTCACCCAGATTTTTCACGGAGACGTGCTGGGAATGACGGCGAGGTACCACACCTGGTGGTGCGAATACGGGGGATTTAAGAGCGCGGCGGCGCTTCGCTACGAAACGGCACGCATCGTTGCGTTCGGCTGCAAGTGCTCCATAGGAGATCAGCCGCATCCCAGCGGCAGGATGGATGAGGAGGTTTACCGGCTCATCGGCGAGGCGTACGGCGAGATAGAGGAGAGGGAGGAATGGCTGGAGGATGCCGAGCCGGTGGCCGATGTGGCCGTGCTGGCGCCTTCAGCGGTGATGAAGGATAAGGGCCTCGAGCCGAGCGAAAGGGGCGCGGTGAACATGCTGCTGGAGAATCAGGTTCCGTTCGCGATTCTCGACGAGGAGATGGATTTTTCTCCCTACAAAGTTCTGATTCTCCCGGACTGCGTTCTGGTAGACGAAGGTCTGAAAGGAAAGCTCGAGGCCTTCGTGACAGAGGGTGGAAATCTGATTCTTTCAGGCGAAAGCGGCCTTGATCCCGGGCGGAAAGCCTTTGCGATCGACTTCGGGGCCGATTACACCGGGCTATCGCCGTGGGATGTGGAATTCATTTTGGTGGGCGAGGCTATTTCGCGGAACATGGTCCGCTCGCCGGTGCTGGTTTATCACTCGGGGGTGACGACCAAGGTGCGGGACTGTGAGGCTTTGGCCGAGACCTGGCAGCCGTACTTCAACCGCACGTATGAGCACTTCCACTCGCACCAGAACTCGGACTACGAGAAGCCAGCCGGGTGGCCGGCGGTTGTGCGGAAGGGCGGCATTATCCACATCGCGCAGCCCATCTTCCGGGGATACAAGGAAAAAGGGATGCGGCTGCATCGCGAACTGTTCAAGAACTGCCTGGACCTTCTCTACCAGGAGCCGCTGCTCGAAGTGGACCTGAAATCTTCCGGGATCGCGACGGTAATGCGACAAGCGAAAAAAAAGCGGCTGGTGGTTCATCTAATATATGCGAGTCCGGTCAAGCGCGGCTCCACGGAAGTGATAGAGGATATAGTGCCGCTTTATGACGTAGAAATTTCGCTCGCGCTTGCGGAGGCGCCGGAAAGGATTTACCTGGCGCCGTCGCGGGAGGAGATCCGCTTCAGGTTCGACGGCAGAAGGGCGCAGTTCGCCGTACCGAAGGTGGAATTGAGCCAGATCGTGGTCATCGAGTAGTCTTGTGCCTCGCAAGGATTTTGTCCTTGCTGCTCTGCCTGGATTGACTGCAGTAGGCATGCAGCCGCGTCTCAGTTCGGTCGAGACGTTGTCAAATAAGGGAGGCTGGGGAGGCAGACGCGGCAGGCGTTTCCACGTCAATGGTCACAGATGTTCGGGCCGTCCTGCAGTGTCCCATTCACGTAAGCCAGTGCCAGCGCTTCCGGGTCTTCGGCGGGAACTCCGACAGCGACGCGGATATTCTGTGCCGCAAAGAGTCCCTGCGCTCTCATGCCCATGCCGCTCGCAATGACGGCACTGACGCCCTGCTCGGCCAGCCACCGCGGCAGCAACCCAGGCTCGTGTTGAGGAGCTTCGACTACCTGCTTTTTAACGATAACATTCTTGGCATCGTCCACATCAACGAGAGCGAACTCCTCACAGTGGCCGAAGTGGGTGGAAAGCTTCCCACCAGTTATAGGTATAGCGATTCGCATCCCTTCTCTCCTTGGCTCATGGGCACTTCCCCGGCTTGGACCTGCAGCTTGGACCAAAGCTGCCTACGGTGCAAGCAGGAAATCTGCGATGGCACGATAGAGCGCACTGACTGCCAGGATTGCGCAATGGCTCCCCTCTTCCGGCAGACAGACCTTCGAGTCGATAATTTCTCTGGGACTGATAGCGAGCGCATCCATGACGGTCTTTCCTTGCGCTGTTTTTGCAGCAGCCTGCCCGCACAGTCTCGCTGACTCGCACCCTTCGGTGTAGTACTTGACTTCCTGAATCACGTTGTCCCGGATCTCCAGGTAGAACTCCATTTCATCTCCGCATAGCCCACGGACATGCGCGGAGGCAGAGGCAGCATTCATTCTTCCGAAGAAGGAATCGCGATCCTTAGACAGCTTCTCCTTCGGTCCATTGGGTCTGGGCTTGCTATTGCCCGGCATGGCACATGTCCTTTTCCAGTTGTTTGCGGCCCTTAAAACCGCCCATTCGAGCTTGGCCTCATGGGGCTTTTCAAGCCCGGGCGTCCATGAAGGTGATCAGCACCTCCTCAATCATCACACGGGCGCGAGTCGCAGGGCACGTCGCGTCCACAGCAGGGGCTGCCCCGGTCACATGATGTGCCGCCGCGGGAGGACCTGCCGTAATCCGTGGCATAGAAGCCAGCGCCCTTGAAGATCACGGCGCTGCCTGTTCCGAACAGCCGGTGTACAGGTTTCCCGCATTCGGGGCAGACTTTTATTGGTTCATCCTTTATCCCCTGGAACTTTTCAAATCGCTTCCCGCACGCGGTGCATTCATACTCATACGTGGGCATGCCGCCTACTCCCTCACTTTCTTACCTTCGACGCAAATCCGGCCTGTGCGCTGATGGCCAGACATGGCAAGACATCACTCGGCGTCAGCCGCTTTTTCGCGGTCGGGACATGCGTTGGACAATTTCAGCACGAGAACGACCTGATACTCCTCCGCAACCTCTGAGAACGCGGACTGGATTGCTTCAAATACTTGGGCTGAATCACCACTGATGAGCGTGCTCATAGAACTAAGCTCGAGGTCTACTCCCTTCCGCGACATTGACCTGTAGAACGCATCGATCGGGCCGGAGAGTTCGTTCGTCCGCAACGGATACAGACTGACTTCGGCCTGGATTTTCATATTACTACTCTCCCGGTGACAAAAGCACCATACGGCAAGTGAAGCATTCGGACGAAGACATCGGCGAGCGGCGCCAGGGGCAAGAGCCAGGGTTTATTCGGGACGAATGCGGCCACGGCGACTTCCGTCCTTCCGTAAGGAGCCAGCATCGCCTTCATCTCGCGCGGCGAGAATAGGCGGGCGGCATTATAGGGCGGCTCGTCGGCAGCTTTCATGCGGCGGTTGCGCGGCGCCCGGGCGTTCAAGACGCCGGCCAACACGATGCCCCCGGGATTTCTCACGCACCGGGCCATCTCTCGAACGACGGCTTCAGCATCGCGTACAAACTCAAGCGTGGTAATGGCCGCGGTGACATCGAACCGGCCGTCCTCAAAAGGGAGTGAGTGCGCGTCGGCGGGTTGGAATGAAGCTCCGCTAATGTGCTTTTCGCGCGCGATGCTGAGCATTGACGAGGAGATATCAACGCCGGTGACTTTGAACCCCTTCTCGCTGAAGAAGCGTGTCCAGTGGCCCGTGCCACAGCCGACCTCGAGTAATCTCATTCCGTGACCGGAGCGTGGCAGCAATCGCGTCACGGCCCTCTTCTCCAACTGATCATACATGATGCCTTCGGCCGTCTGATACCATTGATCATACTCCTCGGCGAGAACGTCAAAGTCAAATGTTGTGGGTGAGGTTTCAGGCACTGTTACGCTTCCCGATTGCCGGTTCGACGTAGACGAGAAGGATTCCCCTGTTGACAGACACTGAAGCTTCGGATTGACGGATTTCGTTGCTCATTCCCCGGGTTCCGAGCGTCAGGTCCGAACCTGTAAGGGGATACTTGAGTCCTGTTGACTTAACCTTCTCTACGAGGGAGCCATAGGGAATCAGGGAGACTATTGTACCAATTTCGCCGTGCACTCGATATTCCTTTGAAGGGCCGACGGCTGCTAGAGTCGCTCTTCCGTCAAGAATCTCGACGCGGCCGGGATGCTTGGCCACGAGCATGACGTTGCCCAGGGTATGGTCAAGACGGTCGCCAACGGCAGCCAAGAGAGTCACTTCACCGCATCCGCGCTTAAAGGCCAGTTCAACTCCGAGTTCCGTATCAGTTTTGTCTTTCTCCTGCGGCCACACGATGAGTTCGGCTTCCTTGCTGTCCTGCAAGAGGGTCCGGTCGGCTGAATCCATATCGCCCACGATCACGTGAGGTCTGAGCCCCAGGGCTGCGGCGTGCTTAGCGCCGCCATCGGCGGCAATAATGAGATCGCACCTGCGTGCGACCTGCCTTGCTGCCTCAGCGTCCTTCAGGACGCCGCCGGCAAAGACGCATCCTTCCATCAATCCTTCCATTGTGAACTCCTCCTCACGCTCGCGCGGTAGAAGTGTCATGCGCGAGATTCACCAATTGGTTGTGAACGTGTTGAATATCGCGGCGGTCTGTTGGAACCGGTAACAGACAAGTCAGCGGGCTCTTTCTCCCGAACGAGCGTCCTGGGAGAGGGATTTCTGACGGCGCAAGACCCCTGCGGAGAGTTGTAGGAGTGAGCGGCCGTCGGCTAGTTGAGGTCAGGAGGAAAACCATACGACTCATGAGACGGTTCCGCAGCGTAAGCTCCCGGGGTTTTTTTGAACCCTTTCGCGTACACCTCCAAGGGCAAGATTTTTAATCCTGACGCGCGGAGAAAAGAGCCGTTCCGACCCGGATCATATTAGACCCTTCCTCGACGGCGACTCGATATGTGTTACTCATGCCCATGGATAGATAGCGCATTTGCACGTTCGCGAGGTTCGCGGCGGCCAGGCGGTCAAAAAGCCCTTTGGTGAGACGAAAATAAGGTCTGGCGTCCTCCGGGTTCCCGAAGCGGGGGCCCATCGTCATCAAGCCCTGCACGCGGATATGCTGGAGGGCAGCGATCTGCCCGATGAGGCCCTCGACCTCGTCCGGGGGAACTCCTGTCTTGCTGGACTCCCGGCCGCTGTTTACCTCAATTAGCACCGGCATAACCTTTCCGATGTCCGCGCAGTGGCGGTCGACTGTGCGGGCAATCCGGAGGGAATCAATCGTTTCAATCATGTCGAAAACGGCGACGGCGCGCCCGGCCTTGTTTCGTTGGAGGTGGCCGATCAAGTGCCAGGAGGCGCTGCGTTCTATCGCGGGGATTACCCGCTCGGCCTCCTGAACGTAGTTATAGCCGACCGCGGCGACACCGGCATCTATCGCGGCGCGCACCTCTTCCGGCAAGCGCGTCTTAGCCGCGGCCACGAGCAGAACGTGGCGCGGGATAGATGCGAGGACGCGTTTTACACATTGCGTGATTGTTGGGCCGGTCATGGTCTCTCCAGCGACCTGAGGCTAGTTCTTACTGAAAGTGTCGTCAAGCCCCGCCGAGGGCACGGCGGATTTCCTCCCAGATGTCGCCTACGATTTGTGCGGCGCGTCCGTCGGCATGCTCCAAAAGGGTCTTTCGGCGAATCTGGGCGTCGGTGAATTTTTGCTCGTAGGGGATGGCGCCGAGCACTGCGACGCCCGCATGGCGGGCTGAGGCGGAGATCCTTTCCGTCATGTCATTGTTCAGGTCGGATTTGTTTACGATAACGCTGGTTTCTATGCCGAAGTGGCGAGTCAAATCGAGAATACGCTCGAAGTCGTGGAGGCCGGAGACAGTAGGTTCAGTTACCACCACGGCATATCGTGCGCCGGAGATGGAGGCGATGACGGGGCAGCCTGTTCCAGGTGCTCCGTCTATCAGCACCTTGTCGAACCGACGAGGCGGTTCAGAATCGCGCGGCTTGTTCCCCGCTTCCTGAGCAAGGTCGCAGGCGATCTCACGGACGACCGTGACCAACCGACCTGAGTTCTCCTCTGCATATCCGAGGATAGCGTGGGACATGGGACCGAATCGGGTCTTGGAGACGAACCACCTCCCGTTGACAGCATCCTCAACCGTGACAGCGTTGTCCTCACAGACCAGCGCACACACACCACACCCTTCGCATGCCGTCTGGTCGACGAGATAGCGGCCGTCGCCATTGCGCCTGATGGCATTGAAGCGGCAGGCTTCCATGCATTTTCCGCATAGAGTGCACTTGTGAGGATCTATCTTTGCCGATACACCGCCGCTGAAGTCGCCTTCTTCCAGGATCTCCGGCGTCAGTATGAGGTGAAGGTCAGCGGCGTCAACATCGCAGTCGGAAATGACGGCATCCTCGGCAAGCTGGGCGAAGCAGGCAGCGAGAGAGGTTTTGCCGGTTCCTCCCTTGCCGCTTATCACTACGATTTCATTGGGCCTCTTTTGCGCAGCAGTGGCCGGACTCTTGGCGCGGGTTAGCGGCCCGCCGGGAACGAAAGGGGGCTCGATAAGGCGGCTCTTGACGGGGCGTTCATCTCTCGCCAGTTCGACCGACCGCTCAATTATTTTCTCAAAGAGTGGCTTATACTTCGGCAGCTTCTCGACAACCATGTCTCCCACCGAATAGACTTCAGCTATCCGCCGGTCATCAGGAATTTCACCGACTATTTCAAGTTGCGCTTCCGCGCAGTACTCTTTCAGGTCGCGGTCGTCCAGACCAGTCCTGTTGACTACCACGGCCGGCTCCTGTCCGACCTGTCTGGCCATGTTCACCGACAGCTTAAGGTCGTGAATAGCAAAAGGAGTCGGGTCAGCAACAAGCAGACACAAGTCAGCATCTTTGACCGTCTCGACGGCCGAACATGCCGTGCCCGGAGGGGAATCCAGCACGGTAGTCCCAGAGCCTGCATACGTTTTGAGTGCTGCTATGAGCCGGGGAGACATGCCGCCGACGGCCGTTTTCAACAACCCGTAGTGGAAGTCAATTTGTCCGCTTCTGCCATGGATGAGTTCTCCGATCTCTTTATCGCCTTCGATGACGGCAGCCACCGGGCAGACGATGCTGCACGCGCCGCAGGCGTGACAAAGCTCATCAAAAAGCAGCACCTTTCCTTTGACGACGGCTATGGCGTTGTAATTGCAGGCCTCTGCGCACTTTCCGCAGCCAATGCACAAATCCTGGTCAAACCGTATTGGCGCGCGGACGGTCATCCTTTCCCTACGGTCGACAGTCGGCTTCAGGAAGAGGTGGCCGTTAGGTGCCTCGACGTCGCAATCGATGTACGTCACGCTTTCACCACGCTCGGTGAGCACCACCGCCATATTGGTCGCGATGAATGTCTTACCGGTTCCTCCCTTGCCGCTGGAGATAGCAATCTTCATTGTCAAATCCTCACTAAAGAATCTGGTGCCGCGTTGATAGCAGATTGTCAAGAGCGTGCGGGCAGCAATGCATCAGGCCGCCGGCATGGATCTTCGGAGCTCGCTTTCCCACTGTATCGCACCTGTAGGAGCACGGAGAAACCGGGAGCCGGGTGTTTCGAGCCGCAATCCATGAAGGGACTCGAGTGCATGTCCTGCTGCTCTGTGTCTGCGACGTGTAAAACAATCGAATCTCTTTCAGCATTTTTCAGCCGCTTGTCTGTTGCGCGTCTTCTTGTCGGGATGGTCTCTTGTGAAACTGAACACACGCCCCCTGACAAGGCTGCCATCGTGGATCAACCTTCTGGAGCGCTCTTCTCGAAGCTTGAAACCTGCCTTTTGTATCTCTCCAATCAGCTGCCCAGCGGTTAGGCCGTATTTTCTCATATGCGTCGGATAAAAGGACAGCCGACCTCCCGGCCTCACAACGTGGTAGATGCGCTGCAAAAGCCGTTCCCTTTGCGCCGCTTCGGGAAGGTATCCCCGATGTAACACGTCGTACAGCAAAGCCACATCTACAGAGCAATCGCGTAGAGGTATCTGTTGGTCTGCCGCGAGACGGACGGGAACAATGTTGGACAAGCCGTGCGCGCTTATCGCCCGAGCCAGTTGCCGAAGCGCATCCAGATTCTTGTCAAGGGCGTACACTTTCCCTCGGGGCCCGACGACCCTTGCAGCGGGTATGGCGTAATTGCCGTTGTTGCAGCCGAAGTCCACGACCGTCTGACCTTGCCTAACGCCGATTCTCTTCATGAAACCCTCGCCGAGTTCCTGCAGCCACCTGGTCCTGTCGTCGCCCACTACCTCACCTCCCGACCGGTTCCCGCCGCTTCCACCAGGATGCACTTCAGCCTTTCCAGCGAAACGGGATAGGGTTCGATGGGGATCTTTATCCAATCGGAGATCTCCAGAACTCGTTCAGGACGGTCCGCAGCGTATTCGTCAAAGAAGCCAAGCGCATCGAGCAGGATCGCTTTGTCGTGCTGAGGGAAAGTCTCGTTCGCCATCGCTGCATCCCAGTCCTTGAAGATGAAGCTCCAATGCTGGAGCCATCCGGGAGTTAACCAATAGATCCGTTCGCCTGCGGCTATCTCCTCCCTCTGCTCTTTGTCGGCGAGCATGTCCACGCAGTTGGACGCGTTCACCCTTACGGCAGTTGGGCAGCGCTCGCGAATCAACGTGTCGGTGACGCGTGACGGGTCGTGCGTGTCGATGAAGCACTTTTCTCCGTATACCACTATGATGTTGTCGGACAACTTGGCTGCATCGTCCAACCGACGGGCGAGCTGGGCCTCGAGTTCCTGTGGCCACTCGTGCAAGCCGGGTGCTGTGTAGAGAACCCTTTCCGCGTCGAGGAAGCCGGTTTCGCGCAGTTTCTCGAGCTCGGGCCGCATCGTTCCGCACGAGACGACGCTGTGGCCGCTGAACGAGACTTTATCTGCCATCTTGCTTCCTTCCTGCGTCGACCTTCCTAGACCCATCAAGCGCTATGGTCGAAGTCCGAACGCGCACATTTCTAAGAATCCACAAATGCAACCACGGCCGAGCGTCCTCGTCCCCGTAGATGTCTCATACGGGCTTCGATGCTCCGGAGTTGGTGCTTGATGGCCTGTGCCTGAGCGCTGAGTGCTCTTAGTTCCTGGTTGCGACTCATTCTGATTCCTCACGGTTTCTTGGCTCGCGTGTTGGGTGAGCGATTGGGTGGGGGCGGATACTTGGTTCGACCGTGTCGAGGAGCACGATTCCTTCCACGAAATCGATGGACCTAACTTCGGCTCCGATAAACTTGCTCTCGCCCAGGAGTTCTGTAACCAGCACTCCATTGTCCTGAAATTCGATGCGGGTTACGTCGGAGAGGAGCAAGTCGGGCGAGTCCGGCTTGTCGGCGACATCCAGGTAGATTCTGGCCAAACACACTGTTAGTACCCCCTGTTCAAGGGTTTTCCTGCGGCTGCAAACGATTCCCGGGCAGCGGGATGCTCGTCAGCAATTGGAGCAGGGGGGTGAGTTCCAGAGCAGCCTCGGCACAATCGAGTTCATGTCCCATGAGGGCGGCGTTCGCGACCTCCTGGTGACCGTGGACGGTTGCCAGAAGATGGAGCTGTCTCTTGTTCAGCTCGGAGATGAGATGTCCTTCAACTTCGTCTCCGGGGATCTTGTTGGCAACGACGCCGGCGAAGCGTGTCCCGGCTGCCGTCGCCAGGTCTTTTATCTTCGCCGCCAGAGTCACCGACTCCATTGACGGTTCAATGACGGCGACGACCGCGTCTACGCTCGTCTCGACGCCTCGCCCGAAGTGTTCTATGCCCGCTTCCATATCGACTATCGCCATTTGGTTTTCTGCAAGCGTAAGCCTCCTGAGGAACTCACGGCTCAGCGCGCCCATCGGGCAGGCACATCCTTCGAGGGCCCGGTGTATCTTGCCTACGGCGATGAGGCGCAGGCCATTCCGGCGGACGACGTAACCGCTGGGAATCTCGTCGACTTTGATGCTCTTTTGCTTTAACAGCGCTGTGCCCGGTTCGCCTTCTCCGGGCGAAAAGCTGGTGCGCAGATTCTTTATTACGTTCTTCTTCCCTCCCGCGAGCTCCAGCAACGGCCTCGGGGGCCGGCTGAGGCCGAGCATCCGGTACAGCTCGGAATTCGATTCGTCAGAGTCAATAACAACGATCTCTTTTCCCTTGCCTGACAGCTCTCGGGCCAGCAAGGCGACGAGTGTACTCTTGCCGGTCCCACCCTTCCCGCAAACAGAAAGCTTTTTCATGACGCCAAAGCCTGAGCAGGCTTGCGGAATGCCGTCGCCCAGAGTATCTGCCCGCGCTCAATCGTTTTCACGCGGACTTGTTTGAACCCGGCTTTCCCGAGCATGCGCCCGACTTCGCTTGGAGAATAATATCTCTCATTCCAAAGAGTCTGTGCCAGCGACCCGCGAGGGAAGTCCACAACCAATATCTCCCCCCCTGGCCGCAACACCCGGTATGCCTCGCTGAGAACAGCCAGAGGGTGGTTCATCTCGTGCAGTGCCCACACGCTCACCGCTGCATCCATGGAACCTTCTCGCAGGAATCCCAAGTGCTCTCCATTCGCCCTGACACAGCGGAGAGGACTTCTGGCTGTCGCGGGGTCATCGCGCCTCGGAAAGCTTGCGTCATTAACGTCTACCCCCGTTACTCGCTGCTTGTACCTCCGGTTCAGCATCTGCGCGAGCTCGCAACCACCGCAGCCAAGCTCCAACACCCGATAGGCGAGCGAGAGTTCGCTCCCCACGCGCGAGAGCAGCTTCGGCTTGATCCGCTCGTAATAGTTTTGGGAGGGACTTGTGCGAGTCCTGCAATGTCGGACGGTTTTCACGGAAGTGGACACGTTCCAGTCGGGCAGGAGGAAGCGCCTGTCGAGGAGGAACCGCCCGCCACCCTTGCGCTGAAGGTGGAGAACACTTTTTGGAGTTTGTCGCTTCCGCAATCCCCGCAAACATGGCGGCCTTTCCGGTCCGACCCCTCGAGGAACTCCGTCACACGTCCGCATTTTGCACATCGATATTCGTAAATTGGCATTGCTAACCCCCTATGTAGAAAACCAACCTGCCAGTCCGCTCCGTATGCCTAGTTCTCTCGTGCGCGATTGTGCTCGTCCACAAAGACGAGCTTCGGCTCGAAGCCTTGGGAGTCCTCGTCGCTCAGGTTGCAGTATGACAGCACCATCACTTGATCCCCCGTTTTACCGAGTAGAGCCGCCGGGCCGTTCAGCAATACGGTACCAGAGCCGCGTGGTGCGGCAATAGCGTACGTGATAAAGCGCGCACCGTTGCTGAGATTGAGCACGTGTACCTGCTCACCCGGGAGGATGTCAGCGGCGTCTAGAAGGTCCTGATCGATAGTGATGCTGCCTTTGTAGTGTAGTTCCGTTCCCGTCAAGGTAGCTGCGTGAATTTTGGATTTCAGCATGATGCGCTGCAATTCTTTGCCTCCTAACCTATGATGTCATCGCTGCGCTGGCAGCCATGAAGGCTGCTGCCGCGAGGGTTGTGAATGCAAATAACTTCTTGAGGGTCTGTGGGTTGGTTCTGAGGGAGAACGCACCACCAGCGAGGCCACCGAGAAGGCCCGCGACGGCAATTGGCGCGGCCCGGTGGAGGTCGAGGTCTCCGCCTGCCGAATGCCCGATGAACCCCATGAGCGCGGTTGCGGCAACCATAGCTGACGAAGTGCCGACCGCGATCCTCATCGGGACGCCACAAGCCAAGACCATCAAAGGCATCTTGAAAGAGCCTCCGGAGATCCCGACCATCCCCGCGACCAGACCCGTTGCAGCAGTTATGGGCATTGCCAACCACAGGTTCACCACATACTCATGCTCTCCAAATTTGCGCCGCCACAAACCAACGCGCCTGGTTGCCGATAGAGGTTTATCCATCACCGGTCGGAGCATGAACAAACCAGCAATGACAAGGAGGCCCGCAAAGATGAGCTTCAGCCCGCCCCCGCCAAATCTATGAGCGAAGTAGCCGCCCGCTAGTGCCGCAATGTCCGTCGGAGGATCGATGACCAATGCAAGCTTCCAGTCGACGATTCTGTTCCTTTGAAAGACCAACAAAGCAGCAGCCGCAGTACACGCCAGAGTAAGTTGCGCGGTTGTTGCCGCTTCGTGCATCGTCGCTCCTGCGGCTACTAACGTAGGCACGTAAAAATTGCCGCCTCCCCGTCCCGTCATGGCCATGAGGACTGCGATCCCGAGCACTGCCACTGCCGCAACGGCCAATTTTGTCATGTCTTTACCTACAAGAAGTCGAAATGGGGTGACACTTGCCTATGACGTCCGCTGCAATCTGCACACGTTTAGCACTGGGGGCACAGTGGGCAGTCGCAATCTCGTCAATGTCCATTTTCGCCAAAGCGCCGTCCGAAAGACTGCTTCGGAACGCTTCGACGCCGTCGTGACACTCGGGTATGTATCTGATATCGAATGGTTTAAGTCAGACGTGGCCATTACTATCGCTCCGAGAGAATCGAATTCTTTCGCGGTGCTTCTTGATGGTTCACTCCGAATTTCACCTTTCGGCCTCGAGCTTCTCCATACGCTTCTCGATCGCGTCCAAGGCATATTGTACATATCGAGCTTGGCTTTTAAGGAAGTCGAGTTCCTGCTTTCGTGCGGTTCGCTGGCCATAAGCTATCCCAAACAGGGAATACCCGCTGAACAAAGGCGCGGCATACGCTGAGCGGTAAGGCGCCGCTTTATCGGTCGGCGCCATCGGGGCAAAATAGGGCAACGGGGCCCAGAAACGGCGTCCGGGCATGACTGCCGTCCTTCTTAAGGAAATTGCGTTGTTAGGGCAGACGCTGACACAACGCCCGCATTCCACGCATCTGTCAGTGACAGAGGCCTTGGCGTGGCTAATCTGAACAGCTCGAACGGGACAAACTTGCGCGCAAATCCCACAACCTGTGCACTTCTCCTTGTCTACGATCGCATGCATGCCGCTTCCCTTTATAAACGTGTCATCGTTCAGATCGCCTGCGGTAAGCACCCTCACCAGAACCTTTAGAGTCCACGGCGGCGAGCGGCATACAGTGCCCACAGGCGTATTGGAGGTTGGCTATCGAGCCGCTATCATCCGGAGCTACCCCCAAGAGGCCTTGGGTATCCTGCGCTCGCCCTGGCGAGTCGTGTTACCACGACGCTCCAAGGCAACTGCAGGAGCGAAAGACGAGCGAATCGGCAAGGGAACCCCTTTTATTTGGCTTCGCCTTCCGCCTGGAGCTCCTCGATACGCTTATTGATTCCGTCCACTATGTCTTCGAAATACTCCGCTTGCCCCTTGAGGAAGTCGAGCTCTTGCTTGCGCGCCGTTTCCCGGCTATAAGGTGCCCCAAA
>CAZUUK010000011.1:37190-57396 GCA_964622675.1 uncultured Planctomycetota bacterium
TGAGGAAGTCGAGCTCTTGCTTGCGCGCCGTTTCCCGGCTATAAGGTGCCCCAAACGGAGACCCTCCCGCGAAAAAGGGTGACCCATAGGGGTAAGAGGGGCCCGGCTGCGCCAAATAGGGCGGAGCGTAAGCCTGGCCGAACGGAGTCCCATAGGGGAAACCGTACAGGGGCGGGCCATAAGGGCCATACTGGAACGGGCCTGATCCACCGCCGGATTCTGATTGGCCTGCCATCACACACACCTCCTACTGGCGAGCCCAGATTTTCTAGGTGTCCTAACCTCTACCAC
Organism: uncultured Planctomycetota bacterium; assembly: GCA_964622675.1. Lineage (GTDB taxonomy): Bacteria > Planctomycetota > DG-23 > CAZBND01 > CAZBND01 > CAZUUK01. Next base: position 37,482 of record CAZUUK010000011.1, read on the forward strand.
CCATAAGGCATGTAGCCGCGCCCGCGCCCGCGGCCGCGTCCGAGACCCGAACGAGGAAACCGTCCATAACCCAGCCCTAGACCGTAACCAAAAGGTCTAGCAGCGCCGAAGTAGGGAGCCCCCCCGTACGCCGGTGCGTAACCTAAGCCTCCATACATTCCTCCCATATTACCGTAGGGAGCCGCGCCGTACGCCGGTGCGTAACCTGAGCCTCCATACATTCCTCCCATAGGACCGTAATAAGGGCTTGAACCCCAGAAAGCGCGCCCGCCGAACGGCGGGTTCATGAAACCGGGAACGGGATAGCCCGCGCAGTAACCCGCTGCGCGACCGGTCATGGGTCCCATTCCACCTGGGCCTGTTCCATCTCCACCTGGCATAATCATGCTCCTTTCTTTTCTGCCAGCACCGTTTTCTTAGAATCCGCTTTGCGCTGGTGTCTGACTAACGTACGCTTTTGTGACTTGCCGCCGCGTTGGAGGTGGTCCAACAAATTCGAGAAGATCTCCTCACCGTTGCCCCGAGTTTGCTGTGCGAGCTGTGCGAACACAGTCAAGCGTTCCAGAACCTGTTTATCCATTACGTGCTCCATCCGGCATGCGTTCGCATCAGCGACCTCCTCATCTACCAGGAGGACTTCAGTCAGGAACTCGCGGATCAGCCGGTGCCGTCGCACAATCTCGTTTGCCGCCCTGCGACCTGACGCCGTCAGCGTGGTAACCTCGTAGGGGCTGTAGTCTACAAGACCTTTCTCCGAGAGGCTCTTCAGAGCTGCTGTGACTGTGGAATTGTGCACGCCCACCGCAGCGGCGATATCACGCACGCGCGCCACCCGGCTCTTCGATATGATGCGTGATATGGCCTCGAGGTAATCCTCGAGGGTTGCGCTCAACTGCGATGAATCACCCATCGGTTCACACCCCTTGCCGGACTATGTTTGATACATCAAACATTATAGGTCTACCCAAACACTTTGTCAACGCAATTCCTCAGAAATTTACCCGATGGATTGTGGGTAATGTAAGGCAGCCGCTGCCGCTACCAGGAATTCTCTGGCTGGTACCTGCCCCGCCCGAAGACACCCTGAGTCCGATGCAACATCCCGTATAGAGCAGGCTGCGTCCTCGCCCCTCCCCTGGGCTTAGCCCGGCTTGCAATGAGGTTCTGAGACAACAAGCGGCGCAAACGGCAGGGTTTGGTCATAGGGCTTCAGTACCTTACTAAGGGTGGCGCTTCTTTTTGCCCGGCGGCGAGACGCCCCAGTGCAAGGCGGTAAGGGTATCACGTGGATAATCGGTCTGTGCGTAGCTATAATACGCGCAGGAAAGTAACTTACGGTGGAGGGACGAAGTAGTTGGCGGGCAAGAGACACGAGGTGGTAGTAGTCGGGGCTGGGCCGGCGGGCCTTTCTGCAGCGGTTTACCTGGGGAGAGGCGGGATTGAGGCTTTGACGCTTGAGCGAGCTCTTCCCGGGGGGCAGGTCATCAACACGTACGAGATCGCCAACTATCCAGGGTTTCCTGAAGGGGTCTCTGGTGCCGAGCTTGTTTCGAAAATGCACCAGCAAGCGCTGCGCTTCGGCGCGCAGATAGAAACGGCGGAGGCGTCTGCCATCGAGAAATCCAGTGACGGGTTCGTAGTGAAGACATCTGTCGGGGAATACCAAGCCGAGGCTGTAATCCTGGCCTCGGGATCAACCCCGAGGAAGCTCGGCGCTCCTGGAGAGCGCGAATTGTTGGGTCGGGGCGTGAGTTATTGCGGCACGTGTGACGCGCCCTTTTTCAAAGGGAAGGATGTGGTCTCTGTCGGAGGGGGCGACGTGGCTTTGGAGGAAGCGATTCACCTTTCCAAATTCGCGCGCTCCGTCATCATGGTTCACAGGCGTGACAGGTTTCGCGGAACGCAGATTCTGCAGGACCAGGTTAAGGCTCTAGCCAGCGTGTCGTTCGCACTTGAGTCCGTTGTCGAATCAATCTCGGGGGCTGACAAAGTGGAAAGTGTGGTGTTGAGGAACGTAAGAACTTCCAAACGATCGGAACTGGCAGTCGAAGGAGTGTTCATATTTGTGGGTTACAGTCCCAACTCGGCGCCAGTTCGGGGTTTGGCGGAGCTTGATGAAGCAGGCGCGGTCATTACCGACTCAGCCATGGAGACCTCCCAGGAGGCTCTCTATGCAGCAGGCGACGTACGCAAGAACTCTTTCAGACAGATAGTAACTGCCGCTGGTGATGGCGCTACCGCAGCGATGGCCGCGATAAGAAGGTTTCGCCCGTACTGACTCACGGCTGTGCAGCCGAGGGAAGTCGTCATAATCTGCCCGGCTCCTCAAAGCGAGCCCAGAGGTCGATAGCGGCCGAGGTTTCGGGTACGCGAGTGCGCGGCGCAGAGGCAGATTGGGTCGCCGCTGGCGCTTCGATTATCGGGGCCGGAAAGTGAGACCGGGCAGCAGCGATCGTAGTCAGAGGAACGCAACTGAAGGAATGCTGAGGAAGGTGCGGCAGTTTCCTATTCGCCGTCGCTGGAACCTGGGAGAGGGAGAAAAGGGATGTTAATAGAACGCATCGGTCGGGTGCACAAGCTCCAGGGAGGCTTGTCCCGGCTTGAGATCCAGCCCGAGTACGCAGACGCTCTGGAGGGACTCGAAACGGGCAGCGAGATCCAGGTGCTCTACTGGATGCACGAGTTAGCCAGTGAAGACAGGGAGATGCTAAGGGTGCATCCGCGCGGCAATAAGAACGTACCGGTGCAGGGAGTGTTCAGCCTTCGGAGCCCGATGAGGCCGAATCCGATCGGCGTTTCCGTAGTCGAGGTTGTCAAGGTTGGCGAGAACGAGGTCTTGGTGAAACACCTTGACGCGTATGACGGCTCGCCAGTGATCGACATAAAGGGTGCACGTTCCGGAACCCGGACCTGATCGACGAAGGGGGGACGTGAGAGACCTCCAGATATTCGCTATTTTTGCAGGTCGCTTGCCGTACGTTGGGCGCAGCGGTGCTTGTGGGTGCATCCTTGTCACCGTTAACTTGCAGGGCGAATGAGAACGAGGTATTGATGAGTTGATGAAAGATGCGGCGGGCCAATCACGTAAAATCGTTCTGACTGTAGTCTACGACAACAACCCTTACGAAGAGGGGCTGGAGACGGCGTGGGGCTTTGCATGCGTCGTCCAAGGCCTTCCGCGCACCATACTGTTCGACACCGGTGGAAACGGCGAGCTGCTGCTTTCCAACATGAGGAAGCTGGGGATCAAGGCGGAGGTGATAGATGCGGTAGTCATCTCGCACGGTCATCAGGACCACTACGGGGGGCTTGAGGCCTTTCTTGGCCAGAACCATGATGTGACCGTCTACTTGCCGCAGTCTGTTCATGGAGGGTTGAAGAAAGCCGTCAAGCACTCTGGAGCTGAACTTCTCGATGTCCGCCAGCCGATGGAGTTGTGCGAAGATACTTATTCGACCGGCGAACTGGGCTCACAAATAAGGGAGCAATCCCTCGTGATAAAGACGGCTGCAGGGCCGGTTCTGCTCACTGGCTGCGCTCACCCGGGCATCGTGGTGATCATACACGAAGCTCAGAAGCAGCTTGGCGAGCCGATCAACGCGGCCCTCGGGGGCTTCCATCTCTCGGGAGCCAGTCGCGGCCAAATCACGCAGATAGTTGAGGAAATGAAAGCGGCGGGGGTCCAGGCGGCGGGGCCTTGCCACTGCTCCGGAGACTTGGCCCGAAGCATCTTTCGCGAGGCCTACCGCGACAACTTTTTCCCGGTTGGAGTGGGTTGGCAGCACAGGTTTGGAAGGACGCATAACAGAGTGTGCGTCTATTCGGGCCCCGGCACGGTCAAGGCACCAGACGTGGAATTCGCGATGGAGAAGCTGAGTCTAGATTTCAGCGAGCTCGATCGCGCAGCATTAACCCAGCAGAAGTTGAAGGGATGCGGCGTGCTAATTATGCCGGGCGGCCAAACCGAACAAATCCTGAGCGGACTGGGCAGCGATGGTCTGGAGGAGATAAGGGAGTTCATCCGGAACGGAGGAGGATACGTAGGGATCTGCTCCGGCGCTTATCTGGCCGCAGAAACCGTGGAAGTGCCGGGGCGTCCTACGGGGCTAGGGGTAATGGATATCAAGAACCGTAGAGAAGCCGGGGAGAAGATCAGAACCATTGAAGTCCTCGCGCCCGAGCATGCCATTTTCGCCGGCTGCACGAGGGCAATAGATTTGTGGTATCAGAATGGTCCGGCCATGGAACCCGGCCATGGCGTCGAAGCGCTGGCGAGGTATGAGGACGGCGCTTTCGCGGTGGCGTGCTGCAGTTATGGAAAGGGAACCGTGGTAGTCTTTAGCCCGCATCCAGAGGGGAGTCTGGAGGCGAGAGTAGATCCAGAGGAATCAGGAACCATTGGATTGCTCAACAATGCTATCAGGTTCGCTTCCCGGGCTACGCATTGACGAGAAGCCGGAATCTCCCGTAACCTCCCACCTTGCTCGCAGCGCCAATCGCCTGAGCGACCAAATGTCGAGGCAAAGGAGGGTCATCGGCTACCGTAGGGTGCGTAAGCGCGGCCCACATCTCGGGCGACTCAAATCCCCGCAATTCGCAGCACCTGATTCAGAAACGCTCCCGCGGCGAATGTCACGATTACCATTATGCAGGCGGACCTGAGCATGTCTTTAAGGCCGAGCTCTCGGAGAAGAACCACGAACGTTGCCGCGCACGGGAAATATGCTGTCAACACCACGCTCGCCACAATTAGCTGCCTCAGACCCAGGTTAAGCGGGGCCAGCATGCCTGCCGCCACATCCTTGCGCAGAGACCCCACCGCCCGGGCCCGGAACATTACTTGACAGGTCGAGGCGTTGATTTAATATATTAGTACATGCTATAGGAGTGCTCTATGAGCGCCGCGAAGGAAGCTGCCCATATCTGCAGCGTTCTGGGCGCTGAAGCCCGGGCCAGAATACTGGAGCTGTTGAAGGAAAGGTCCCTGTGCGTGGGCGCTCTCGCGGCCCGACTGAATATAACCCAAGGGGCGGTCTCGCAGCACCTGCGGATCCTCAGGCAGGTCGGGCTGGTGACCCCTGACAAACGTGGGTACTACGTACACTACAGTATCAACAAGGAAACGTTGAAAGAGTGGAGGGGGGTGCTGGACAAGCTGCTGTCATCGCGGAGACGAGCAAAGGGCCGCGGTCCGTATCCGGTCCGGGGCCTGCTTTCGAGGTGACCTGAAAGCACCACGGCGATCTCCACAAGGAAGGATGCGGGGAATATAAATTCACACTCTCTTGGTCGGACTGACAGAATGAGACGTGATTCTGCCCGGGGGAGGTCGCTGGTTTTGCAGGAAGGCGAGAGAGAACTTCCAGAGTGCTATCGGTACGTAGCGCAGGATTTGGTTAACCGCTGCGGCCGGAAAGAGGGCGTCTGGGTCGATCTTGGCTGCGGCTCGGGAGGTCTGGCTCTTGCCCTGGCGCGCATGACAAGAAGCGTACTGGTGCTAGTAGATCCCGACAGGGGAGCACTCGCGCGCGCTTTGCTGGAGTGCGGAGCAACGGGACTAGGGAGCCGAGTCCTGGTCGTCGCGGGAAGAGCCGAGAACCTGCCGCTGGCAGAGGGCTCGGTTGACCTGGTTGTCAGCCGGGGCTCGGTTTTCTTCTGGGAAGATCAAGCCGCCGGTCTGCGGGAGGTTTATCGTGTTCTGCGCGTCGGGGGCAAGGCGGTAATCGGGGGTGGCCTGGGCTCCGCGTATCCGCAGCGGGATAGAGAAGAATTCATCCGAAGACGGCTCAAAGGGGTGCGGAGAAAAGGACCTGAGGCCGTCCGCAGGTTCTGGAAGCAAAGAAGACCATCGGCGTTTGCCAGATGGGCGCGGGAGGCCGGGCTGGACGAGTTCGAGGTGTCGAGGGAGAATAGTCTGGGCATCTGGTTGACCTTCGAGAAGAAAGACGAGCTGACATGACAAACGTAATCGGGGTAACTGGACTGACGCGGCGCTTCGGCGATCTGGTGGCGGTGGACCATGTGAGCTTCGGTGTCGAGGAGGGAGAGATCTTCGGTTTTCTGGGCCCGAACGCGGCAGGCAAGACGACAACGGTGCGGATGTTGACCGGTGTGCTTGAGCCGACAGAAGGGAAGGCAACCATCCAGGGGCACGATATCCGAAGGGAGCCTCTCCTGGCGCGGGAGCATCTGGGGATTGTCCCGGAGGAAGCAAACGTTTACCTGGATTTGACGGTCTGGCGTAACGTCATGCTAATGGGTGAACTCTACGGGGTTGGGCGAAAGCAACGGATTCGGGAAGGGCAGCGGCTACTCGAGGTCCTAGGCCTAGCCGAGAGAACGAAGCACAAGGCGCGACAACTGTCGAAGGGATTGCGGCAGAGGTTAATGCTGTGCACGGCGCTGGTAACCGGGCCGGAGGTACTCTTCTTGGACGAGCCTACCACCGGGCTGGACGTCGCCAGCACACGCGTCATTCGGGACATCATAGCCCAGCTCAACAGAGATGGACTTACCGTCTTCCTGACCACCCACAACATGGATGAGGCGGAAGAGATGTGCAACCGTGTGGCCATCATTAACCATGGCCGTATTGCAGCCATTGACACACCTGAGCGGCTCACAACGGTTATCCGGAGCAGGCAATACGTTGAGGTCAGGTTCGCGGCCGCGATTCCTGAGGCATCGGGACTGGAGGCGCTGCCGGGCGTTTCGAACGTGATAGGGAGTGATGGAACATATCAAGTCTACACGGAGTCTCCCGGACGCGTTGCCGCTGAGCTGGTGCGCCTGGCCGATGCGAAGGGGTGGGAAATAGCTGAGCTTTGCACGCACAAGCCTTCCCTGGAGGAGGTGTTTGTCTATCTCACCAGCGAGCAGGGGAAAGAGGCTCGAGATGACCGCACAGAGTGAAACCGCGCACACCTGGCGACGACAGGTTCACGGAGCGTTGGTGATAGCGAAGAAGAATGCGCTGCTCTATTATCTGAAGCCGCCGGTGCTCATATTCGGTGTGCTCTTTCCGGTGTTCTTCTTCCTGGCCTTCAAGATGGGCCGTCCCGTGCCGGCGGAGAACGTAGTTCCGGGTATGGTAGCCATGGCTCTTTGGTTCACGGCGAGCGCGGTAGGCCCGCTGGTAACACCTTGGGAGCGGCGAGCGAGAACTTACGAGCGCCTCATTTCGAGTCCGATATCGGTGAGAGCTATCGTTTTAGGCGATGTTCTGAGCGGTCTGGTTTTCGGATCTGTGCTGTCGCTTGCCCCGATTCTTCTGGGCTTGGTGCTGACCGAAGCAGCAATATCGAATCCGGCTGCGCTGACGTGCGGCATTCTGCTGGGAGCTTTGGCTTTCTCGGCTCTCGGAGTGCTTTTGGCTTCACCGCCAGCCAGCAACCCGTCGTACATCATGATGCTGTCCAACCTGATCCGTCTGCCTCTGCTTTTTGTGAGCGGCATTTTCGTTGCCATTTCTCAAATGCCACGATGGGCCCGCTGGGTAGCCCCCATTTCGCCACTTTCATATTCCACTGACCTGATCCGCCGCGGCTTCGGGCAGCCGGCTTATTTCTCCCTGGCCCTGGACCTTCTGATGCTATTGCTGTTCGGGGTCGTTCTAGTCTGGGCGGCGTGCTGGTTCCATCGCCTGTGGCGTACAAAAGGGATGTGAGCAGGTCACCTCGCAGAGATGCGGGGTTTCCCCCAGGGCGACCTCCGAACCAGAATAGATGCAGGTCTTCCACTCGAACGCCGGTTCTCTTACTTGCGCTCTGCACCCTTCATCTAAGCGGACAGGACCCTTAAGCCCTTTTGGCGAGATGAGGCGACCTGATAGCTTAGAGGCCGGCCAGCTTCAGCCTATTGGAGAAGGCACGCACTGAACCCGAGTAAGGCGGGGTGATGGTAGGGGAAAGGATGCGGACGAGTCCAGGGGAGATTAGGGCCTGCGGCGAGCTTACACACTTTCGGTCGTCTATTGACCGAGAGCGAGGGCAGGCGGAAACGAGCTACAGACGGAGAGGGTCGCGGCGCCACTGTGATGAGTTTATCTCCCCGCTTTCCTCAGCTTTTGCCATCTCGACAGGCCCGCGATTGACGCGCCGGCCCAACCGCAACGGCCGAGACCGGTGCTCTGTTACGGATCACCCGAGGTCACTGGTGTCGGCTTATTGTGGTGGAGAAGGGAAGTTGAGTTAACTCGCGGGCGGGCGGACAAGGAAAAATCCGGGAGGGCGAATTTTTCCCTTGACAGGCCGCGGGGGAGTGGCTAGAAGGTTGTGTTTGAGAATGTGAGCACAATAACGAATGCGCGCTAGGCCAATTCCAGAACAAACGGTCCGCCGGCTTTTCGGCTATCTCCGGGGACTTTTGTGCCTGGCAAACGAAGGGACAGAGATGGTTTCTTCTCATAAACTCGCGGAAGTATGCCAGGTCACGCCCTCCACGATACGCAAGGATTTCTCCTATTTTGGCGAGTTTGGTAAGCGCGGCGTAGGATATGACGTCAACCGACTGGCCCAGGAGATCCGCTCCATTCTGAAACTGGACAAGGTTATGAAAGCCGCGTTGGTGGGTGTGGGCAATATTGGGAAAGCGTTGCTGATGTACCCTGGATTTAGGGGGCAAGGGTTGGAGATCGGCATGGCTTTTGACAGCGCTCGCGACAAAATAGGGCAGGAAATAGGCGGTGTGACGGTCGAAGACGTGAGCGGTCTTGAGGAGAGAATACAGGCCGAAGGGATAACGTTGAGCATCGTGGCGGTGCCGGTTGCAGACGCCCCGCAAGTGGCGCGGCGGCTCGCCAAGGCGGGGGTGAAGGCTATCTTGTCCTTCGCGCCGTGTCCGTTGAACATGCCGGACGACGTGAGAGTGGCTTGTGTAGACCTCGCTACCGAAATGGCCCGATTGGTCTACTACTTGTAGAGGTAAGACGCCGGATGATGCAGGAGAGCTTAGGGACGCAAGCTCGTGTGAGAAGCTTTCTGTATCTGCTGGCACTCTCCTTCCTGACATGGTTCGCCCTCACCTCCAGCCTGGCATTCCAGGAGGTAGTGGTCGGAATCGGGATATGCGTTGTTCTTTCTCTGTGGCTCAATTCTTATTATTTGAAGCTGGGGCTCCCGCCTCTGAGCGCTAAGAGACTGGGATTCTTTCTTGTATATCTGGCCGTTCTCCTTTGGGAGATAGTCAAAGCCAATCTTGACGTGGCCTACAGGGTGGTTCACCCGCGCATGCCCATAAATCCAGGCATCGTGGTGATAAAGACGGGTCTGAAATCGGACATCGCGAAGATGGTCCTGGCAAATTCCATCACACTCACTCCCGGGACCTTCACGCTCGACGTGGTCGGCGACAGTTTGCTCATCCACTGGATAAATGTGAAGACGCAGGAAGCTGAAAGGGCAACCGAGCTAATAGGCAAGAGGTTTGAGAAGTACTTGAGGTTGGTTTTCGAATGAGTTACCCGGTCTTCCTTACCATCATAGGGGCAGGCATTTTGCTGTGCCTGCTGCGAATGCTTAAGGGCCCCACGACTGTGGATCGCGCGGTGGCCGTGGATACAACTGCCACGATCACCACAGCGCTCCTTGTGCTATTAGGATTCATCTTCCGCAGGTACGTGTACTTGGACGTCGCCCTTGTGTATGCCGTGCTGACTTTTATAGGTTCGGTGGCGATTGCCAGGTATCTGGAAAGGGGACTCTAATGGCGATTGTGGGGGGCATCGTTGCGGGAGTTGGGAGCGTCTTCCTGTTTTTAGGAAGTCTGGGGATTTTCAGACTGCCCGACGTGTATAACCGGCTGCAGGCTGGGACCAAGTGCACGACGTTGGGGGCGTTTCTGACCATTATCGGGGTGGGGATAATGGAACCACAATGGCTTTTGAAGACGCTGCTTATAGCTTTCTTCATCCTTCTGACCAATCCGATATCCAGCCACGCGCTCGGGCGTGCGGGCCGCAAAAGTAACGTCGCGCTGTGGGAAGGGAGCGTAGTGGACAAGACCCAGGAGTTCGGCAGCTACAGAAAAGAGATCGGATGATTGCCTTCCAGATGTTTCTGGTGCTGGTAATGATCGTAGCTGCGCTGTGCGCGGCAGCGTTCAAAGACTTGATAGATGCTGTCATCGCCTGCGCGTTGGTGAGCCTGATGGCTTCAATAATATTCTATTTCCTGCACGCGCCAGATGTGGCGATGGCGGAAGCGTCCATTGGCGCCGGGCTGTCTGCCGCAATCTTCATATTTGCCATAAACCGGACGGAGAGACAGGAGTAAGGTGAGAAGGGTTATCGGCCTGACGTTGATTGTGATAGTGGGTCTCGGGGTTATCCTTTCTCTCTCTGGGGCCCCAGTTGGCGCCGAAGCAGCAAGGCGACAGGGACGGCTGAAGCAGGATGAGGTCAACTTCGGGAGATACTATAACAACCGCGCCTTAGAGCAGACAGGTGCTGCGAACGTGGTTGCTTCAGTGGTCGTCAACTACCGGGGTTTTGACACACTGGGTGAAGTTACGATTCTTTTCATTGCGGCCGTGGGTCTGGCGACTTTACTCCACACTCAGCAGGAAAGGAAGGCGAAAGGAGAGGTGGAGCAGGCCAGCTTAATTGTGTTCACAGGCTGTCGGTTTTTGTTCCCTCTGATTCTGCTTTTCGCCACTTACATTTTTGCGCATGGGCACCTGACACCCGGAGGGGGGTTCCAGGGAGGAGCCATCACGGCCTCAGGATTCGTCCTTATCCATCTGGGCTGCCGCGGGAGGGGATTGAGAGCGGAGCAGCTGAGTGTAACTGAGTCCTTGTCGGGGTTGGTCTTTGTGATGATTGGACTGTTGGGTTTAACTCTGGGCGGATCTTTCTTGCTGAATTTTCTGCCCAAGGGAACAGCGTATGCGCTGTTTAGCGCGGGCGTGATTCCGATCATTTACGTGGCTATCGGACTGAAGGTCGGCTCGGAACTAGCCGGCATCGCCGGAACTCTGGCCGGAGAAGGGAAATGAGCTTTTTGGAGAGCTACATTCACTACATTGGCTCTTTCGGGCTGATACTCATCGGGCTGTACGTGGTCCTGGTCAAGAGCAACCTTATTAAGGTCATCATAGGGATCAACCTGATTGATACGGGTGTGAACCTGTTCCTTATTTCAGTGGGTTACCTTCACATGGGAACAGCTCCTATTTTTTCGAGGGCGGCAAATGTCCCCGAGGGGATGGTGGATCCGGTTCCGCAGGCGCTTGTCTTGACCGCTATCGTGATCGGGGTATCAGTGCTGGGGCTGGCACTTGCGGTGGCCATCCGCCTGTACGGGCACTACGGTACTTTGGATCTGCGTAAGATCAGGGAGTTGAAATGGTGAGTCCCGTAGTGCTGATAGCAGTGCCGCTGGGCTTTGCCTTTCTTACGCCTTTGGTGGGACTGCTTTCGCAGAGATTGTCGAGGTACGTCCCCGCTGCGGCGATGGTATTTAACCTGGTTGTCTCCCTTCGGCTTCTGCCGCGTGCTCTTGAAGCACCGATTGTCGCCAGGACGGCCGGCTTACCGCCGCCTTTTTCCATCTACCTGGTAGCGGGGCCGCTGGGGATGATGCTGAGCGTTCTTATCTCCCTGGTGGGCTTGCTTATCGCGGTATACGCAATCGGGTACATAGGCAGGGGACCGGTGGGTAGATATCATGCCCTGTACCTGCTGCTTCTGACCGGGGCGACGGGGGTTGTCCTGACGGGGGACCTATTCAACCTGTTCGTCTTTTTCGAGATCCTGTGCATCTCCTCTTATGCTCTGGTGGGCTACCGCGGGGACAAACCCGGGATCGAGTCGGCGGCGAAGTACCTTATTCAGGGGGCTATCGGCTCCAGTTTCGCGCTGGTAGGTATCGGTTTTCTTTACGGGCTGTTCGGGACGCTGAGTATGGCCGACATAGGCCGCAACATCACGTCGGTCAGCCCTATGGCGGTTTTCATGTCGATGGCATTTCTGATCACGGGGTTCGGCGTGGAGGCGGCGATATTCCCGCTGAACGCCTGGCTGCCGGATGCGCATTCCTCGGCCCCCTCCTCCATCAGTGCGATCCTCTCTGGAATAGCCATCAAGGCGGGCATCTACGCTGTGGCAAGGGTCGTCTTCACGGTCTACGGCGCCGAGGCCATCCTCCTGTTTGTCGCGGTGATAGGTCTCGTGACGCTTCTGGTGGGCGAGATGTCTGCCTTCAATCAGAACAACATCAAGAGGCTGCTGGCCTATTCCAGCATCGGCCAGATGGGCCTGATTGTCTTTGCGCTCGGGCTGGCTTCTGCAACGGGCGTAGAGGGGGCGCTTTTCGTGGTTGTCAGCCACGCCCTTGCGAAGGCCCTGCTGTTCCTGTCGGTCGGCTACATGATTTACCGAACCGGCTCAATGGAGATCTCATCACTGCACGGAATGGGAAGGAGAATGCCCGTTAGTTCGCTGTGTTTCACCATCGGGGCGTTCTCCCTTATCGGCCTTCCGCCGTTCATCGGGTTCCCGGGGAAGTTCATGATCATCAGGGCCGCGTTGACGAAGGCGGACGCGCTGTTCACGGTTCTGATAGCGATTGCTCTGGTGGGAACGGTCGTGGAGGGAGCGTACTTCTTCCGCATTGTGCAGGGGCTGTATTTCAGGGCAGCGCCGGAGGGCGTGGGTGCAAACCCCGGTGGGGATGTCGAGGCTCCCTTCTCCGCGCTGGTGCCGATTTGTGTGCTTGCGGCAGCGATTGTGGCCGTGGGTGTCTGGCCATACGCGCTGATCCGCTACCTTGCACCGGCGGCGGCGGACCTGCTGGATAAGGCGGCCTACATTCAGCATGTGCTGGGAGTGTGAGAATGCTACCGGTGATAATACTGGTCGTCGCATTCGCAGCCGCCGGGTTAGTTTACCTCGCCGGGAGGATACATCCTCGTCTGCGTGATTCCCTCGCCGTCCTGAGCTCACTGGCGCTGGTGGGGCTGGTCGCGTATGGGTATGGGGATTCCAGCGAGTCTGTCTATGCTGCCGATTTTCTCGGCGTGGAGCTGGTGCTGAGGCTGAACTCTCTGGCCTGGTTCTTCGCCATCACCGTCGCGGGGGTTAGCGCCCTCTCTCTCATATTTTCTTTGAGCTACATCCGAGGCAAGGAGAGCGCCAATTTCCACTATGTGGGTATGCTCGTGGTCGAGGCCGCCATGCTGGGCATAGTGTTGGCCGGCGACCTGGTAAGTTTTTTCATCTTCTGGGAGGTCATGAGCTGGAACGCCTATCTGCTGATAAGCTGTAATCGGGGACGGGCGTTACCGGCGGGGCTGAAGTACATCGTCATGTCCCTGGTAGGCTCCTGTGCGATGCTCGTCGGCCTGCTATCGGTTTATGCCGCGTTTGATACGCTGAGGATCCCGCTCGTCGCCGAAGGGATCGCTTCCGCGAGCCCGGGTTTTGTCCTTTTTGTGCTTCTGACCTTCGGGCTGGCGTTCGGGATAAAGGGCGCAATGGTGCCTCTTCATACGTGGCTGCCGGATGCGCACTCGGAAGCTGCTTCGCCGTTCAGCGCCGTCCTGTCGGGCATTCTCATCAAGATGGGCATCTATGGTTTCGCGCTGCTGATGTATGGAGTGGTAGGGCTGAAGCTGCTGGTGGAGCTGGGGTCGGGCTGGATGAGTTTCCGGCACATCCTCTGCTGGCTGGGAGCCATAACGGTAGTGATTCCGACATTCATTGCGCTGCTGCAGAGCGACGCCAAGAGGCTGCTGGCGTGGAGTTCCATCGGCCAGATCGGATACATAATTCTTGGCATTGGCTTCGGGACGAGCCTGGCATTTGCGGGGGCCATGTTCCACGTTCTCAATCACGCGATGTGCAAGGCCCTGATGTTCCTTGCCGTGGGGGCAGTGGAGCACAACACTGGAGGGGTCAGGAACCTCAACGATCTGGGAGGCCTCGGTAAACGCATGCCCCTTACCTTCGCCTGTGCGCTGATCGCAGGTATGGGCCTGATAGGTATCCCGCTGACAAGCGGATTCGTTCCCAAGTGGTTGATTTACAGAAGCCTGATCGAAGAGGGGCGGCCCTTCCTTGCCTTCGCGGCCTTGCTGGGAACGTGGGGAGCGGTCCTGTATGTCTACAAGCTGCTGCACAACATCTTTCTGGGGCAGCTTCCGGAGAAATACAGAGAGGTGCGCAAGTCCCCGACCTCCATGCAGATACCAGTCTTGGTTCTAAGCGTCGGCATTCTACTGTTCGGCGTGCTGCCAGGCATTCCGCTGCGTGCCATACGGGGGATCCAGGAACCGATGGGCTTCGCACTGCCGCAGTTGACCCTGTGGGGGCTTGGGAACGACGGGGTCGCGTTGAACATGATTAACATTTGCTTCGCGCTCGTCATTGCCTTCGCAGCGGTTTTCCTCCTCATGCGGCTGGGCCCGAAGGGCCGCAGGGTCTCTCAAGACGACAGCTACGCCGCGGGGTCCTACGTTCCTGCAGACAAATATCAGCACAGCGTGGAGTTCTACAACCCGCTGCAGCGGATGATATCGCCTTACCTGAAGGATCGAGTGGACCAGTTTTACTACTGGATCGCGGATAAGGCGCGCGTGCTGTTCGATTTCACCAGGCGGATCTACACCGGCTACGCCGGCACCTACGTGCTTTATATCGTGTCGTTCCTGGCGTTTCTGATCTTCGTGCAACTGGTGTGGAAGACATGGTGACGAGGATCATTCAGATAGTGGTGTCGCCGTTGATTGCCTTGACGGTGGGAGTGCTGTTTCTCGGCCTCTCGCGCAAGATCATAGCCCGCATCCAGCGTCGGTACGGCCCGCCGATCTACCAGCCGGTGATCGACCTGGTGAGGATGATGTCGCAACGGAGCATATCCCATGGCACGCTTTTTGAGCTTGGGGTGGTGCTTTCGCTGGCCGGCTCTTTCGTGACGGTGCTCTTTATACCGCTGGGCGGAACGGAGGTCTCGCGCGATTTGCATCCGCTCGCCCATGGAGTGCTGTGTCCGCTTTGCGGGTCGGGAGGGCTGCTGGTTGTGATGTACCTGATGCTGTTCAGCCCGCTTGGTCTTGCGCTGGGCGCGGGTGCGTCGGCGAATCCGAACGCAAGCATAGGCGTGAGCCGCAAGATGCTGCTGGCGCTGGCCTACGAGGTGCCTTTTCTGCTTGTGATTCTGGCGGTGATGTCGCACTACGGGACGATCTCGATAACGGAGATGCTCGCCCGGCAGCATGAGACAGGCTGGGGTGTTCTATCGGTGCCGCTTTCGGCGGTGGCGGCGTTCCTGATACTGCCGGCCATGCTGGGCATAAGGCCCTTCGACATGGTGAGTGCCCCTCAGGAGATCGCGTCCGGCCCGCTGGCGGAATACGGGGGCAGCTACCTGGCTTTGATCACGGTGCAGAAAGCGATTCACCTGTTCGTGGTGATTGCCCTTTTCGTCGATTTGTTCCTGGGCGGCGGCGTGAATCTCGCAACGTTCCTGCTGAAAATGCTGGGCGTTTTCCTGGCGGCTGAGATGATCAGTGCCGTCTTGCCCAGGCTCAAGATCGAGGATGCGGTGAAGTTCTGCTGGAGGTGGCCGACGGCTCTGGCGTTCGTGCAGATGATCATCACGGTTGTATTTAAATAACAAACAGATCCCGAGATACCGACAGCAGAGAGAGCCGGTTATGGACAGAAACCAGATCGCAAAGTGGCTGAAAAGCCCGGCCAAGATGGCCAACAAGTACTCTTTGCACGCGGTGTATTTCTGCACGGGGTGTGGAATAATTGAGATTCCACCTGTCATAACCACCAGGTGGGACGCCGAAAGGTTCGGCGTGCTGCCCATAGCCACCCCCAGGCAGGGGAACCTCTTCATGATCACCGGGTATGTCTCCCTGAAGACTCTGAGGGCTATCATAAGGACCTACGAGCAAATGCCGGATCCGAAATACACCGTCGGCTTTGGATCATGCCCCATAAACGGCGGAATGTACTGGGATTCCTACAACACCATAAAGCACCTCGATAAGTACATCCCCGTGGACGGATGGATTGCCGGGTGCATGCCGCGGCCCGAAGCCATTTTCATCGCAGTAACCCATCTGTGGACCCTAATCGATAAAGGAAAAGCGGACGGATACCTGCGATACAAGAAAAACTACGCTGCCTACAGGAGGAACCAGGAGATGGTCTTGGGAGAGATCGACTGGCCGCCGCTCTATCCGTCCGAGAGCAAATTAGAGGAAGTGAGCACATGATCTCGTCCCTGCAAAAGGACCTGGAATCGACGTTCAAAGATGTGGAGGTGAGAGCGCTCGGGGAGAAGAGGCTCTCTGTGTTGGCCCCCGGCGACAGCGTTCCTGTGATCCTGAGGTATCTCAAGGAGAGCGGGCTCGACCATCTGGCACTTGTTTCCTGCGTGGACTGGATCGAGCAGGAGGAGCTCGAAGTGGTCTATGTTCTTACATCGTACATGCGAAACGACACTGACTACACCCCCGAGCAAAGGCTGCACGTATTGTTGAAAACGAGGCTTCGGCGGGAAGCCCCCCAGTTGAAATCTGTAATCGGCGTTTTTGAGAACGCGGAACCCTATGAACGCGAGTTGCACGAACTCTACGGAGTGGACTTTGACGGCCACCCTCGGCTGATTCCGCTTTTCCTGGAAAGAGAGTACGAAATACCGCCCTTTAGAAAAGACTTCGACACGCGTAAGTACGTTGAAGAGACCTTTGATTCAATTCCATCGGTGGATGACTGAGGAAGGCTTGAAGGAAACAGGAATTATGGGTCAGCTTTCAGAGACAGCAAGCACGGATTCCGAGCGGGAACTGGAGCTATACTTCGGCCCCCAGCACATCGGAATGGTCGGCAATTTCAGCATCACGCTGAAAGTCCGGGGAGATAGAGTGGTGAAAGCTACGGCCAATCCCGGTTATCTCCACCGCGGCTTTGAGAAACTGATGGAGTACCGGACCTGGATCCAGAACTTCCCCCTGGTGTGCCGGGTCAACGTAATAGAGCCCGACTCGATGGAATGGGTTTACGCCAGGGCGGTCGAGAAACTGGCGGGGATAGAGGTGCCGGAGCGTGCGCAGTACATAAGGAGCATCTACCTGGAGCTGGCGCGTGTTTCATCGCACCTGTTCGGCCTGTGGGCCTATTCGAACATGCTCGGGTTCGATACCCCTGCCCAGTGGGCGATGTACCACCGGGATCTGGTGCTCGACCTCTTCGAGGAACTGACCGGAGGGCGTGTCTATCACATATACATCTGGCCGGGCGGCGTGAGACGCGACTTCCCGGAGGGTTTCAAGGATAAGATTGTCAACACGCTTCACTCGATCGGCGGTTGGGTGCCCGACTACGACGCGACATTCTTCAATAACCGCCTGTTCTACGAAAGGGCCCGCGGGGTAGGGAAACTGAGCCAGCAGCAGGCGAAAGCGCTCGGGGCAACAGGACCGGTGCTGCGGGCGACGGGGATGAAATTCGATATCAGGAAGATCGAACCCTACGCGGCTTACGACAAGGTGGACTGGGAGGTGCCTACGAGGGAAGACGGCGATGCCTATTCGAGGATCTGGGTGGTTAGGGATGAGCTGATCGAGAGCGTGCACATGATATTCAAACTCCTCGACGCAATGCCCGCGGGAGAGGTTTACAACAGGGTCCCCAACCCATTCAAGTGGAAAGTCCCGCCGGGCGAAACCTATGTCAGATGTGAATCGTCGCGCGGAGAGCTGGGGATTTACTTAGTCAGCGACGGCGGTGACAAGCCCTACAGGGTTCACTTCAGGACCCCCTCATATCCCCACGGGCTTACCATCCTGGAGAAAGCGCTCGAAGGCGCCAGCATCGCGGACGTCGGGAACACGATGATAAGCCTTTACGTCGTGGCTCCGGAAATAGACAGATAAGGAAAGAAGGAGATGGCAAAGCCAAGCTTCTTGAGCCCGTTCAAGGCGATCAGGTTTCTGCTTGAGAAACCCGTAACCTTGAGATACCCGTTTGAACGGAAGGAGCCGGCGCTCCGATACCGGGGGTTTCACCTCAACGATTGGGACAAATGCACGGGTTGCGGAAACTGCGCCGACATCTGCCCGAACGAAGCGATCGCGATGATCGAGGTGCCGGAGATCGAGCCCAAACCTGGTGAGAAGAACGAGCGACCGCAACTAGACTACGGCAGATGCTGTTTTTGCGGGCTGTGCGTCGACATCTGCCCTCCCGGTTCACTGCGGCTTTCCAGAGATTACTTGCACATTCACTTTGATACGGACACCTTTGTGTTCGTCCCACGGGATGACAAGAGAGACAGAGCGACCTTCCTGCCGCCGGAGGAATATTCAATCCTGAAGGCAAGCCTGTCTCATCGCAGAAGGGACTACGAGGGCTTCTCGTCGGACCTAAGCTATACGTTGTTCGAGCCGGAACGCGTGCCAATGGCGCAGGTGCCGGCGGAGGAACGAAGATCGTCCTTTATCGAGCAGGTTACAGGCTACAGCAGGGAAGAAGCGGAAAGGGAATCAGGACGCTGTCTGGAGTGCAAGCTGTGCGAAGAAGCGTGCCCCGCGCACTTGAAGATATCGGATTACGTGAAGTCTATCAACGAAGGTGACCACGAGGCCGCGCTGAGGACCATATTCGAGGACAACCCACTGCCGGCGATATGCGGCAGAATCTGCATGAGGCACTGCGAAGATGCCTGCTCCCTGGGGCTCAGGGGAACTCCGGCTGCCATCCGCTGGCTGAAGAGATACGCCGCGGACAGGGTGGAGGACTACCGTGAGGTGCTTGGCATCGAAACCGCGCCGCCGACCGGTAAGACCGTGGCGGTCGTAGGCGCGGGGGCCAGCGGGCTTGCCGTGGCCTACCATCTTCGATTGAAAGGCCACGCAGTTACCGTGTTCGATTCTCTTCCCGCCGGCGGCGGGATGCTGAGGATAGGGCCGCCACGCTACCGGCTTCCGGAGGAAGCGCTTGACAAGGACGTTGATTTCATCGCGTCCCTGGGAGTGGAGTTCCGTTTCAATACGAGGGTTGGGAAGGACGTGCAGTTCGGCGACTTACTCCGAGATTACGACGCCGTTTACGTGAGCGTTGGCCTGCACCAGAGCCGAACGGCCCGCGTCGAGAATGAGGAAAAGGCCCTTATGGCACTGGATTTCCTCCAGGAAACGAAGTTCGGGCCGCAGCCCGAGGTGGGACGTGAGGTAATTGTCATCGGGGGAGGCAACGTGGCCATGGACGCGGCCCGCACGTGCCTCCGGCTCCAGCAGATGCAGTACCCAGACGAGCAAACCGTCACCAAGACCGTCTCGCTTGAGTCGTGGGACGAGATGCCGGCGTCCGAGGATGAGATCCAGGAGTCTAAGGAAGAAGGCATCGTTTTCAACCCCGCCTGGGGACCGAAGGGAATTGTGGTTGAGAACGACCGGGTGAAGGGTCTGGAGTGCAAGGCGGTCAAATCGGTCTTCGATGAACAAGGGAGGTTTAATCCCACGTTCTATGAGGACAAGACCAGGCTTGTTGAAGGAGACATGGTCATCGAAGCTATAGGGCAGACCTATGACCTGTCTTTCATTCCGGAGGGGCTGGCGGACTCTTTAAAGTTCACAGAACGCAGGAAGGTCGAAGTTGATGAAAACGGGATGACCTCAATCGAGAGGGTCTTTGCCGGGGGTGATATCGTCAACGCCAATATGGACGCGGTGACTGCAATCGCTGACGCCAAGACGGCGGCCGAGGGAATTCATAAGATGCTCTCGGAGCGATAAAAAGGCTTCTCGTTTCGGACTTGATAAGGTGAAAGAGCGACGGACCCAAGGGCAATCCGTGGCTACGAGAAGGCGGGCTTCAAGCGTATGGACGTGGCTGGCGAACAAGCAGAGTGCGACTTCGCCCTAGGGAGTACGAGGACGATGTCGCATTAGTGAAGCGCCTGCC